>JAMFST010001027.1 GCA_026225435.1 Labilithrix luteola | reverse complement strand
TGACGACGACGCGCTCCATGCCTTTTCCGACCCTTCTGTTCACGGCTCTGCCGATACGGACCGCGATCTGGCGGTGGTGCCAGACACAGGTGGTGTGCCTTGCCCCCGCGCGAGCGTCAAATTGCCTTGGCTCAAACGAGGACCGGCGGCCACTGGCTGTTCGCCTCGTGTCCGCCGGGTTCGAATCACTTCTTCGCGTTCTTCTCGATGTAGTCGATCGCGTCCTGGACGGTGCGGATCTTCTCGGTGTCCTCGTCCGGGATGTCGATCTCGAAAGCTTCTTCGAAGGCGAGCACCAGCTCCACGAGACCGAGCGAATCGGCGCCGAGATCGTCGATGAACGACGATTCGGGCTTGATGTCCTTCTCGTCGACGTCGAGCTGCTCCTTGATGATGCGCTTGACCTCGCTGGGGATGTCCTGAGCCATACGTGCCTCTCGTCTCCGTCGTGAATGCGAATTGTGAATCTGGGAAACTGGACTGGTGCTGCGTCGTCCGGGTCCGGCGGGCTTCTACACAGGCTCGCGGCGGAAGCCTAGAGCAAACGACGCGTCGATTCCGCGACGCATGCGTCGCGAACCGGCTGACGCGGCGCGTATTTTCTCAGACGTACATGCCGCCGTTCACGCGCAGCACTTGCCCCGTGACATAGCTGGCCTCGTCGCTCGCCAGATACACGCAGGCGGCGGCGACCTCGGCGGCTGTGCCGGTGCGGCCCAGGGGGATCTGCTTGTTGATGTACTCCTTGGCCGCGTCGTTCATCCCGTGGGTCATGTCGGTCTCGATGAAGCCCGGCGCGACGACGTTGGAGGTGATGTTGCGGCCGGCGTACTCGCGCGCGATCGACTTGGCGGCGCCGATGATGGCCGCCTTGGTCGCGGCGTAGGCGGTCTGGCCGGTGTTGCCCATCTCCCCGACGACGCTGGAGAGGAAGATCATGCGGCCGGTCTTGGCGCGCATCATGGTGCGGCTGGCGACGCGCGCGCAGGTCAGGGCGCCCTTCACGTTGGTGGCGAAGAGCTTGTCGAGGTCCTCGTCCTTCACGCGCAGGAGCAGGCCGTCGATGGCGATGCCGGCGTTGGCCACGAGGATGTCGAAGCGCCCCTGCGCCTTGACGATGGCCTCGAGCGCCTTCTCCGTCGCCGGGGTGTCGGCCACGTCGAAGCCGGCGATCTCCGCCTTGCCCCCCTTGGCGATGATCCCGTCGGCGACCTCGCGCGCGGCCGCTTCACCGCGGACGTAGTTGACGATGACCGTGGCGCCCTGCGCCGCCATGGCCTCCGCGGTGGCGCGACCGATTCCGCGCGAGCCTCCGGTGACCAGCGCGACCTTCCCATCGAGACGAAACATGTTCACGAAGCTCCTTCGAGGAATGCGGCCACCTTGTCGAGCGAGGCCACGTCGTTGACGCTGAGGACGCTAAACGTGGGCGTCATGTCCTTGGAGATGCGCTTGGCGAGGCCGGCGAGCACCTTGCCCGGCCCGATCTCGAGGGCGCGGCGCACGCCCGCCTCGTGCATCTTGCGCACGCTCGCTTCCCAGCGGACCGCGCCGTCGACCTGGCGCAGCAGGAGATCCTGGATGCGCGAGGGATCGCTGTTCGGCCGCGCGTCGACGTTGGCGACGACGGGGAAGGCGAGTGCCGACAGCTTCGACGCGGACAGCTCGCGCTCGACGGCCGGGGTGGCGTTCTTCATGAGCGCGCAGTGGAAGGGGGCGCTCACGGTGAGCGGGATCGCCTTCCCCTTGGCCTCGGAGGTCAGCTCGTTCGCGCGGGCGACGGCCTTGGCGGTCCCCGCGATGACGATCTGCCCCGGCGCGTTGTAGTTCGCGGGGGAGACCGGCTCTCCGGTGTGCTCGCTCGCCTCGGCGCAGAGCCGCTCGATGGTCGCCTCGTCGAGCCCCATGACGGCGCTCATCGCTCCGTGACCGGCGGGAACCGCCTCCTGCATCGCCTTGCCGCGCGCGCGAACGATGCGCAGCGCGTCCTCGAAGCGCATCGCGCCCGCAGCCACCAGCGCCGAGTACTCCCCGAGCGAGTGCCCCGCGGCGAACGCCGGCAGCGGCAGCGCAGGAACGCGCTCGCGGATCGCCTCGAGCACCGCGATGCTCGCCGTCACGATCGCCGGCTGCGCGTTCGCCGTCAGGGTCAGCGTCTCCGCCGGCCCCTCGAGGATGAGCGTGGACAGCTTCTCCCCGAGCGCTTCATCGGCCCGCGCGAAGATCGCCCGGGCAGCGGCGCTCGCATCGAGCACGTCCTTGATCATCCCGACGGCTTGCGAGCCCTGCCCGGGAAAGAACCACGCGAGATCGGCGGCGGTGGCGGATGTCGTCGTCATCGGCGGCGTGACTAGCGCAGGTGCAAACCCCGCGCTACCGCCGCGGTCATTCGTGGCAGGTGTGGACGACGCTGTTCAGTCCGCCGAAGCCGTCGCCGACGGTCACCGGGTTGTACGGGTCGGTCGCCCAGTCCGGGTTGGTGCCGACGATGAACTTGTACAGGTTGGCGCCGCTGGGGACCTGGTAGGCCTCCATGTTGTACTGCCCCTGGTTGCCGATGAAGACGGAGATGAGGCCGTCGCCAGTGCTGCTCCACGGCGGGGTGGTGAAGTTGCCGGTGACGTTGATGTCGGTGCCGGAGCAGATCGGGTAGGCGAACACCTGGTAGTGGTTGACCACGCTGTTGTAGCCGAGGCCCGTGCCGTCCGGCTCGTACTCCGGGTTGAGCGGATCGCGCTCCCAGGCCGGGTTGCTGTCGGTGATGAACTTGTACAGGTGGCGCGCGCGCGTCGGGAAGTGCGCGTTCAGCGACCAGAGGCTCGGGGCGATCTGGGTCATCGGCAGCGCGCCTTCGTTGGCGCCGGCCCACGCGGGGGTGGTGAAGGTGCCGGCGACCCAGACCTGCTGCGCGCCGTCGGCGAAGAACACGAACGTCGCCTCGTCGCAGCTGTCGTCGTCGCTGCCGGCGTCCGCTGCCCCCGCATCGGCGCTCGCGTCGACCCCGGCGTCCTTCGCCGGTGCGCCCGCGTCGAGCTTGTGATGATCGGCGCTCAGATCGGCGGCGCTGGAGCTCGCGTCGTCCGCCGAGCCTCCGCAGGCGACGAGCGACGAACAGGAGAGGAGAGCGACGGATGCGAACGTGAAGACGTGTGAGCGCATGAAGGCGCGCGCCTTATGCCACCACTTCACGAAGTCGCACGCTTTTTCGTCTGAGGTCGGTCTCAGGGGGCGCGGACGACGACGCAGGCCGTGATCCCGCCGATGCCGAGCATCATCTTGATGCCGACCTTGCCGGTGACCGGGCGACTCTCCGTGACGATTCGCTCGGGGCGCTCGACGCGGCAGTGGATCTCGTCGAGCTTGATACCGGTGGGGAGCGCGGCCCCCTCACTCAGGCCGATGGCGAGCGCGGTGAGCTCCCAGCCGCCGGAGTTGGCCATGCCGTGCCCCAGCTGCCCCTTGCGCGCGGTGATCACCGTCTGCTCGCCGAGGTAGCCGTCGACCAGCGCCAGCTCGTTCAGGTCGCCGGGGGTGCCGGTGGCGTGGAGATCGGCGATGGCCACGTCGCCCGGGGCGATGTGCGCGTCGGCGTAGGCGCGCTCGATGGCGCGCTTCGGGCCGGTCTTCGACGGGGTGATGATGTGCTCGGCGTCGGACGCCAGCGCGACGGCGTCCACGTAGGCGAGCGGCTTGAGGCCCTGCGCCTCGCAGTACTCGGCGTCGCCGATGATCCAGACGCAGGAGCCGCCCGAGACGTGGGTGCCGCGGAGCGTGGTGAGCGGGCGATTGACCTCGCCGATGCCCGGCATGACGCGCGCGTTGTGGAAGGCGCCGACCAGCGCCGGATCCGGCCGGGGATCGGTGCTGCCGACGACGGCGAGCTTCGCGTCGCCGAGCTCGATGGCGTCCATGCCGCACTTGAGCACCACGCCGAAGGTGGAGCAGGCGCCGACCGGTGCCCAGGCCGCGCCGTGCACGCCGAGGAGCATGGTGACCTGCGCCGCGGGGGCGTTCTGGATGTTCCAGATGAGCGTGGAGTCGACGCTCGTCCACGGCGGCGGCGGCGCGCCGATCTCTTCGAGCTCCGAGCGGTGCGCGCGGACCCGCTTGCGGATGCCGTTGATGGCCGCCTTCTCCGCGTCGGCGTCGTCGGCGCCTTGATGCTCGATCTCGGCGAACGTCTTCAGGTAGGCGGCCAGCTCGGGAGACTGCGCCGCCCAGAAGGCGTCCCACACCTCGTGCGCGTCGGCGCGGGCCTCGCTGTCGACCGGCAAGGTGGACGGATCGACCGGGACGGCGCCGTGCGCCTCGTCCGGGATCGTGCCTTCGCTGGCGAAGCGGCGGCGCGCGGTGTTGTGCGCGGGCTCGGCCCAGAAACGGTTCCACGCGCGGGTCGCCCGGCCAAGGGCGGTCGACGCGTTGTAGCTGGTGGGCAGATCGCCGACGCCCGAGCCGATGTACACGTGCACTTGCTCGTCGAGCTCGCGCACCATCGTCTCGAGACGGGCGTCGCACTGGAGCGCCTGGATGGTGGCGCCCACGGCGAACTGCACGTTGTCGTTCATCTTGCTGCGCAGGCGCGCGCAGTACGTCTCGCCGTGTCGCTCGGCGATCCACGACTGGTAGTCCTCGAAGGCGAACGCAGGCTCGCCCACGGCGAAGAGGCCGCGGCCGAGCGCGTCGCGGGTGCTGGTCGCGAGACCGGACCCGCCGCTGCGGAGGAGAGAGACGAGCGAGCCGATGTCACGCGCGCCGGGAGCAACGACGCCCCAGCCGTACACGCCGATTCGTCGTCGCGAACGCTCGCTCATGCTCCCTCGCGCGTCTCTGCTGTCAGCCTTCGGTGCCGGTATCCGTGCCGCCAGCGGCAGCAGCAGCCGGCTTCACCTCACGCCCCTTGTAGTGGCCACACGACGCGCACACGCGGTGCGGGACGGTGGGCTCACCGCAGTTGGCGCAAGCCGTGAGCTGCACCGGGGTCACCTTGTCGTGGTTCGCGCGCCGCATGTTGCGCTTCGACCGGCTCGTACGTCGTTTCGGGACCGCCACGGCGACTCCTTCAGATTCTCGTTACTTGTTTAGTTTCAGCTTGAGCAGCGGAGCGAGGCGGGGGTCGACAGGGCGATCACCGCGGACGTCTTCGCCCCCTCCAGGCTCGATAGGGCCACGCTCGTCGGACGGATCCGGCTCACGCGGGGAGGGGCCGGGCTGAATACCCGCGCAATCCTCGGAACACAAGGGGATCATCGGGATCTCGAGCAAGAGCTCGTCGCGAACGAAGTCGTCGAGGACGACGGTGTCCCCCTCGTACGTCAGAGTATCGGCCTCTTCCGCGGTGAACTCGTACTCGGCCAGGTCGTTGTCGCCCGAGCGAGCTCTTCCTTTGGTGCCGCTTTTTTCTGCCAGCAGGCGCCCCTCCTTGGCGGCCTGTTCGCGCAAGGCGGCGCCCCCGGGGCCGTGCGCGCCTGGCGTCATGCGGGCGCGGTCGTTGCGGGCGTCGGGTCGCGGACCGGTCGGGGTGGCGCCGGTGGACCTGGCGGCCGCTGCCACCGGTACGGGGGCAACCTCCGGCTTTCCCTTCGGCTTCGGCGGGGTGAAGGGGCGCACCGAGGAGGCCGGGACGGCCAGGGTGGTGAGCGGCTGGTCGATGTCGATCTTCGCCGGACCGGTGCAGCGGGCGCACTCGGTGAAGAGGCTGGCCTGGAGGCGCCCGTGGAGGACGATGTCGTTGCCGCTCCGCGAGGCGCGCAGCTCGAGCGAACCGGCCTCCTCGGCGTGCTCCCCGACGCCGACGCCGCTCTCCTCGAGGGCGCTGCGGAGCCAGGTGGTGCGCAAGGGGAAGCGGAACGCCTTGCCGCCCGCGTCGAGCGTGGTGACAGGGATGGAGAACTCGTGCGGCGTGGCCATGGTGAATGCTGTCTCTGGATTTCTCGGGTACGGTCGACTGGGTGCTACGAATCGCGCGTCTTGTCCAGCGGCTCACTACAGGGTGCGGGGCTCGCGTCGCATGAGCGACCCTCGTGTTCGTGTCGTGCACGCGCCGCCGCGGATGACGGTGACGCTCGACTGGCCGGATCGAGATAACACCCTCGCGGCGGCGATGATCGCCGCGCTGCACCAGGCGGTCGACCAGGCGAACGCCGATCCGCAGATCCGCGTGCTGGTGCTCGCGGCGGAAGGGAAGTGCTTCTGCGGCGGGGCGGATCTGGCGGCGGTGACCGGCGCGACGGACGAGACCAGCTACCGCGCGCTGCTCCTGGCGATGGTGGCGAGCGAGGTGCCGATCCTCGCGCGGGTGAACGGCGACGCGCTCGCCGGTGGGCTCGGGCTGGTGGCGGCGAGCACCTTCGTCATCGCCGCGGAGCACGCCATGCTGGGCACGCCCGAGATCGACGCTTCCAGCTTTCCGATGATGCTCGTCTCGCTGCTGGGGCGGCTCGTGCCGCGGCGGCGCTTGAACCGGATGATGTTCCTCAACGAGCCGATGACCGCGGCCGAGGCGGCGGAGGTCGGGCTGGTCGACCGTGACGTCGCTCCGGTGCACCTCGACGAGTTCGTCGACGCGCTGGTGCACAAGATCTCGAGCAAGAGCCGCATGGCGGTGACCCACGGGCTGCGCGCCTTGCACGCCCAGGAGGAGCTGCCGCTCGAGCGCTCGCTCCCGCTGCTCGAGGACCGCCTGGGCGCGCTCCTGGCCGAAACCTCGTAAAAGTACTGCGCGATCCGCCCGCATCGAGGGCATTCTTCGTCTCACCCCCGTGAAGACCGCTCTCGCCGCGCTCGGAGTCGTGGTCGCCGTGGCGACCTATCTCGGCTGCACCCCCTCGTCGCCGCCGGCGCTCGAGTGCGACGCCAAGGCGGAGACGAAGGCGTACTTCCTGACCTCGGGGTGTGGCGTCGGCGGCCTGATCACCATCAGCACCGTGCCGGGCAGCTGCGCGCTCACGGTCGACGGCGGCTACGTGGCGCAGATCCCGTCGGTGGGCGCGTTCACCGGGGCAGGGGCCGACGGCACCTTCACCCTCGAGAACGGCAACTGGGGGCTGTCGGGCACGGTTCGCTACGCCTTCCACCCGCCCGTGGACGAGACGGTGAACTGCTCGGCGTCGCCGCTCGATGTGGACTCCGGGGCGCTGCCGCTGGCCTGCTCCGACGAGATCTGCAGCGATGACGGAGAAGACTCGTCCTGCGAGGACCAGCTGTGCACCGCGGACCTCTTCCCCCCCAATGCCGTCCCGACGAGCGCCGACGACTCCGGTGGCCTGGGCCTGGGTGGAGACGATGATGACGACGCGAGCGCCGACGCAGGAAGCGCCGACGCCAGCGTCGACGGCGGGACCTGACTATTCCAGACGGGGCCGCGGTTCGTCGTAGTGGCGGCTCTCGCGGCGGATGCGGACCAGCATCGGCTTGGTGCTGAGGACACCGGCGAAGGCGCCGAGCGTGTCCTGCGCGCCGGCCAGGCCGCTCTCGTCCAGGTGGGCGACGACCTCGTAGACACCGGCGCGGGCGAAGAC
This sequence comes from Labilithrix luteola, assembly GCA_026225435.1. GTDB lineage: Bacteria > Myxococcota_A > Polyangia > Polyangiales > Polyangiaceae > JAMFST01. Next base: position 8,524 of record JAMFST010001027.1, on the reverse strand, counting down.
GTCCACGTCGCAGACGGCGCTCACCACCATCGCCAGGTGGGACGACTGGCCGTGGTGCAGATGCGTGTAGAATTCACGTAGCGGCGTCTGGTCCGGAGGCGCGCCGCAGGTGACGCGCTCCCCGACGGGAGACGTGACCTCGTAGCGCACGCGCGAGGCGCGGTAGAAGACGGCGCGGGGGCGATCGCCTTCGTTGGTCAAGGTGAGCGGCGCGGGGATGTCCACGCGCGACTCGTGATCGACGTAGCGCGGGAGCGACAGCACCAGGTGGTGGTGCCGGTCGATCTTCGGAGGGTTGTCCACGACACCGTCGCCGTCGCGATCCTCGTCGGGCATCGGCGGGCGCGCCATGTTCGGGTCGAGGATGGGCGGAGCCGCCAGCGTGAGCGAGGGGGCGTCGAGCTCGGCGAGCGATTCGACCGCATCCGCGCTGGCCGTGACGGAGGAGGAGTCCACCGGACTGACGACCGCGGGACCGAAGAAGGCTTCCTTGCCGGTCGCGTGGGCGTGCGCCCGTGCGACCTTCCTCGTCTTCCCGGGCCAGCCGTAGTGCGGCGTGACCTTCGCTCCGGGGACGAGCGTGTCGAGCGCTGCGCCGAAGCAGATCGCGCGCACGTCGAACGTCTCGGCGTAGGCGCGTCCCGGCGGGACCACCAGGGCGCGGCCGTCGTCCTCGTCCAGCGGCCGCATCTCGGCGGGCAGGCGACAGTGGGCGACGAGCGGCCCCTTCTTGCGCGTGGCCTTCCTGGCCGCGTTTGCGTTCTTCATCGCGCCGGCGTTGCGCGGATCCGCCGAGGCGGCCGCCGCTTGCGCGTCGTCTTCTTCCTGCGCCGTCGCCTCGACGTCCATCGTCACCAGGCGGGCATCGGCGATGAGGCGCACCGGCGCGGAGCCGGTGTTCTCGACGCGGAGCCGCCAGGGGCCCATCGGAGCTCCGAGCGGCACGATGTCCACCTTGAGGTGGGGCGCCGCCGGATCCGTGCCCGCCGGGAGCACCGCTCCGGCCGCGTGGGCGACCGGAGCAGCCACGAAGACCGGCAGAGTGAGCAGCGCCGCCAGCGTCGCCGCTTGCGCGACGCGGACGAACGGCGAGAGGGAGCGGCGCTGCTTCGGCATGGGCCTCTCGTCAGCCGCGGAGCGACTCGAACAGATCGAGATCAGGGATGGCGACCGGGTACTTGGTCTTCACCACGCCGACGTCGTTGTCCTCGAGCAGGCGGCAGAAGGTGAGCCCGTCGTAGAGCGCGATGGGGGCTGCGCTCGGGGCGCCGGCCTCCTCGCGTGCGCCGGAGAGGACCTGCCCGGTGGTGATGAGCCACCCGGCGGTCGCCGGCCCGTAGTGGTGCAGAGCGCCGCGCAGATCGCTGACGCGCTCGCGGCCGATCTCGCGGCCGTCCTTGCGGATGACGACGGCGGTGCGGATCTCGTCCGCGCCGGTCTTGTGGATGCCGCAGAAGTGCGCCTCGCCGCCCGGGGAGCCGGCGCGACGGACGGTGCGGAGCTGGGTCATGCCGATGCGCTCGAGGCCGTACAGCGCGAGCTCGAGGAAGGCGTGACCGGGGAGCTCCTGGAGGCGACGGAGCATGGTGCGGCGCGACGCGTCGCGGTACCGCTCGACCGCGGCGATGACCTCGGCCTCGAGGCGGACGAGATCGCCCCCGAGAGCCCAGTCGGTCAGGCCGACGCGACCCGCGGCGAAGCGGAAGCGGGGGCGCTGGTGCTGCGACGTGCGGCGGAGGATGTCCGCGCGGACCGAGGCGGCCAGCTGGGTGGCGGCGGCGGCCGGATCGCCCGACAGGCGACCGCGACGAACCAGCGCTTCGACCAGGCTGCGCACGGGGACGGCCCCCTGCGAGCGGTCGAACGAGGTGAGCACGATGGCGACGGCGTCGGCCAGGTCGCGACCGGAGAGCTCGTCGCCTTCCGGGAGACCGTGCAACGGGACGTCGACCCCGGTGGGGGCGCCGCCGGCCATGATCTGCTGGCGGTCACGGACCATCGGACGGGGGGCCGGCGCGAGCGGATCGCGCGGAGCTCCGACGTCGACCGACGAATCGGCGTCGACGTTGACGATGGCGTGCGGGGTGATGGGACCGGCGCTGGCCATGACGCCCGCGTCGGTTCCCGGCAGGCGCGGACCGGACGGACGCTCGTCCCCCGGTGCCCCGCCACGCCCACGGCGGCGGCGGCGACGACGACGGCGACCGCCATCGGGGCCGAGCTCGCCCGCGGAACCGGTGGCAGCAGCTGCGCCACCCGCCGCGGGGGTGTTGCCGGACGACAAGATCGGCTGATCGTCGTCGTCCTCGTCGTCGAACATCTCGGCGCCGCTGGCGGCGAGGTCGGCGCGGCGGGCGTCGTCACCGGAGACGACGCGCGGGGTGTCTTCCTCGTCGTCACCGGTCAGCCCGGCGAGAGCAGCGGCGGGGACCTCGCGTGTGGCCGCTTCGACCTCCAGCGCGTTGACCTCCATGCCGTCGTCGGCCTCGGCCCCGTCGGCGTCCACCGCGACCGCGTCGGCCGAGGTGTCGTCGGTGGCGGCGCTCTTCTTCTTCGAGCCCTTCTTGCCGTCCCACTCGCGCAGGCCGAACACGCCCGGCTTGATGCGGACGATGGGGTTGGTCTTGTCCTCCTTCTTCAGGAGTGCCGCGAGACGCGCGCCCATGGTCACCTCGGGGCTCTTGCCCACGTGCGACAGCAGGTTGCGCTCGATCGCGAGCTCGGTGATTTCCTTGTAGTGCAGAGCCTTGCCGGCCTGGCGAAGGACCTCGGCGGCGGCTTCCGTGAACGTCATGTGTGTTCCGTCTTCTCTCGGGGGGCCTCGGCGTGCTCGTCAGCGTGCGCTCACGTCAGTGGACACGATGCGCGCTTCGGCGCGCCGGGGCGTTCTGGCAGTAACTTTTGTAGCTACCCTGCGGTCGCGACGAGCGGAGAAACGAGGACGAGACCGTCGCCGTTTGCGCTGCCTGCAACTCGCGGAACCTACAGCTATGCCCCTTTGTTCCATCCGTCCAGCGCGAAAGAGGGGGCCCGGGCGCATTGGGGCACGCGTGTGACGCCCGGGCGGGTGCGTGTGGCGCTTACGCACCCGCCTCGACCGTGAAATTACACATGTTCGCGCGATCTGCGGGTGGCACGCAGTTCGCTCAAGGAAAGGGCATGATCGCCAGGAAAGACAATCTGCGCCCCTCGACCAAGCCCACTTCCCTGCCGGGGTTCGAGAACGAGGGGGAGGGGAACAAGACCGCCGCGCGCCGCTACGACGCCGCCCAGGAGGCCTACGTCGCCTCGGGCAAGTCGGACGCGGCCGCGCAGGCCGCCAAGGAGGCCTACGACGGCCCCGAAGGCAACTCGCTCCGTCAGGCCGAGGCCATCGGCCTCGCGCAGAAGAACGTCCGCATCGAGGACGTCACCGACGACGCCGAGCTCGATCCGAGCGAGCGCGTGACTGAGGTCGATCCGCTCAACGAAGAAGAGATCTGAGCGCCCGCGTGACCAGCTCGAAGCGCACCATCCGCCTCATCGGCGTGTTCAAGCTGGTCAAGGCGACGCTGCTCATCCTGCTCGCCTTCGGTGTGTTCCGCGCAGCCCACGGCGACGTGGTCGACTCGATCCACGATCTCGCCCGGGTGCTCCGCGTCGATCCGCACGGGGAGATGATGGAGGGGCTCGTCGCCAAGGTGTCGGGGATCTCGCCCGAGCGCTTGCGGCTCCTCAGCCTGGGGACGCTGATCTACGCCGCGCTCTTCGCCACCGAGGGGGTCGGGCTGCTCCTTGCCAAGGTCTGGGCCGAGTGGCTGGCGGTGGTGTCCACGGCCGGGTTCATCCCCCTCGAGATCATGTCGCTCGTGCGGCACCCGACAGCCCTGCACGTGGTCGTGCTGATCGTGAACATCCTCATCGTCGCCTACCTGCTCTTCGAGCGCCTGCGGGACCGCGGCGAGCCCAAGTCGCCGCCGCCGCGCTCCTCGTGGATCACTTCTTCGGCGCGGGCGTCGCAGGTTTAGCGGGCGCAGGGTCGGGTGCGGCCGGCGGCGGAGCGGCAGCCGGAGGTGCGGGCGCTGCCGATGCCGGCGCCGGGACCGCGTCGGGGGTCGACTCGCTGAGCAGCTCCTTCAAGCGCTTCTCGCGGGTGGCCTCGTCGAGACCGCCGGCGGCGAGCTTCGACGCGTCGAAGGTGAGCAGCGGCATCTGCGCGCTCCCGTTGAACGTCGGCAGCTTGCCGTCCCAGTGCTCGAGCGCGCGGTACTGGAGGATCGACGGCGTGGTCGACAGGCGGATGATCTCGTTCGCCTTGGCCTCGGCGCGCGCGCGAATGAGCAGCGCGTCTCCTTCGCCCTCCGCCTTCTGTCGCGTCGCTTCGGCCTGACCGTGCGCCTGCGTGATCGCCTGCTCCGCCTCGGCCTTCACCTGGCGGACCTTGTTCTCGCTCTGGATGGCGTTCTGCGTCGCTTCCATGGCGCGGTTGATGGCGTCGCTCACGTTCTGCGGCAGCCGCAGCGCGCCGTTGATCGTCAGCTGATCGATGACGATGCCGTCCTTGCCGAGCAGCTCGCGGCAGTTGTTGGTCACGTCGGCGATCATCTTCGACTTTCCGGAGCCGTAGATCTCCTGGACCGGCATCTTCGAGGCGACGTCGTTGAAGGCTTCGCGCACGGTGTTGCGCATGTAGCCATCGGCGAGCGCGAGCATGTCGTTCTGCCGGAAGCGCGCGTACAGCTTGGGCGCCAGGCTCGGCTCGATGTGGAAGGACAGGCTCACGTCGGCGTTGGCGTTCACGCCCTCCTCCGACGAGAAGGTGATCGACTCGTCGACCGCGCGCCCCTCGTTGGTGCTGGCGGTCCACACCACGTTCTGCACGCTGGTGGGGAAGATGACGATCTGCTCGGTGAGCGGGTTGTAGAAGACCCAGCCGGTCTTCACCTCCATGTCCTGCACGCCGCGGTTGTTGCCGGCGAGCTTCACGCGGATCCCCACGTGCCCGGCGTCGACCCGGGAGATGCTGGCGCAGCCGACGACGGACAGCGCGATGACGGCCAGGATCAGGATGACGAGACGGCGCGCGCTGCGCATGAGAGCCTGGGTATCCAGCTCGGAAGGACGGGGCATGGGCGCATCAAAGCATGCCGCTGAGCTGACCGGGGAACGCCACGCTTGCCGCCGTCGGGCCGAGCGGTGTAGCGAGCCGACATGACGACCGCGCTCCCGGCGACGGATCGGGACGCCGCGCGCGCGCCCGCATCGGCGGTGACGCGCCGCTCCGCGGTCGTGCAGGCGCTGGTGATTGCCGCGCTGGTGGCGGTGGCGGCGCGGGTCGCCTTCTCGCCCGAGTTTGCCGGCAAGGTGATCCCCTCGACGGTCATGGGGATCGCCAACGCGGGGATCTCGCTGGTCGCGATCGCCTACCTCTGGCGCACCAATCCGCGCGTGTTGCGCACCTGGTTTCGTCCGGGGTTCGGCGACGTGGCGCTGGGGATCCTCTTCGCCGTGGTGATGTTCGGGGTCACCGATCTCGGGCAGCACGTCTTCGCGCCGGCCGGGTCGCCGCGCGAGGCGTGGATCGTCCGGCTGTACCTGGTGATCGGCGATCCGGCGCTGCTGCGGGGCAAGCTCGGCGGCGTCTTCGTGGCGCTGGTCGCCATCTGTCTCAGCGAGGAGATCGTCTGGCGCGGCTACGTGCGCGATCGCCTGTCACGCGTCTACAGCCCGACCACGGCGACTCTTGGCGCCGCGGGGCTCTACGCGCTCGCGCACACGACGACCCTCTGGGCGCTCGCCGATCCGGTCGCCGGCGGGAATCCGCTGGTCGTCCTCGCCGCGCTCTTCGGTGGCCTCATCTGGGGAGGCATGACGCAGCGGGCGGGCGGCCGGCTCGTGCCCGCGCTCATCGCCCACGTCGCCTTCGACTGGGCGGTGCTGGTGATGTTCCGGTTGTGGGGGCCGAGCGTGTGATCACCCGCACAGCGGCACGTGCGCGCGCCGAGGCGATCGCTCCGGGCGAGGCGGAGACGGCGCGTCGCGCCTTCGTCGCCGCGGCGAAGGCCGACGGCGTGAACGTGAACGACGAGATGGCCGACTACGCCACGCTCCTGTCGTGCGCCTATCCCGCGCTCGCCCATGCGCTCCTCAGCCGCCCCGACGACGCGGTGTTTCTCGTCAAGAGCGGCACCAAGACCGCGCGCGACGGCCGCAGCTACCGGCGGCTCCTGCTGCCGCAGATCACCCGCTGGACCGACGAGGCGGAGGTGGGGCGGGCGCTGCGTCGCTTCGTCACGCGGGAGAAGCTGCGCATCGCGACGCGCGAGCTCGGCAACATGCCCAACGCAGGGCTGGAGGTGACCGCGCGCGAGATGTCGGATCTGGCCGACGTGGCCATCGACGTGGCGCTGCAGCACGCGCAGGCGGTGGTGGAGGAGCGCTTCGGCACGCCGCTCTGCGCCGCGGGCAAGCGCTGTCCCTTCGCGGTGATCGGGATGGGCAAGCTCGGAGGTCGCGAGCTCAACGTCGGCAGCGACGTCGACCTCTTGCTGATCTACGAGACCGACGACGGCACCGTGGAGCGCGACGGCGCGCCGACCGAGCAGACGCTGCACGAGCACTTCGTCCGGGTGGCGCAGCGGATGACCGCGCTGCTGGAGACGTCGACCGAGGACGGTCTGGCCTTCCGCGTCGACCTGCGGCTGCGGCCGGAGGGGTCGCGCGGCCCGCTGGTGAACGCGCTGGCGGCGGCCGAGCACTACTACGAGAGCTGGGGGCGCACCTGGGAGCGGGCGGCGCTGGTGCGGGCGCGGCCGAGCGCGGGGGATCTCGCCTTCGGAGCGCGCGCGCTGGCGGCGCTCGAGCCCTTCGTCTGGCGGCGGCGGGTCGATCCGAAGATCGCCGCCGAGATGGCCAACCTGCTCAAGCGGGGGCGGACCGAGATCACGCGCGGACCGGGCGCCGCGCCGGAGCGCGATCTGAAGCTCGGGGAGGGGGGGATCCGCGAGGCGGAGTTCTTCGTCCAGTCGCTGCAGCTGATCTGGGGCGGTCTGTCGCCGAGCCTGCGCACCTCGAACACGATGGCGGCGCTGCGGCGGCTGCGCGCGCGCGGCCTGGTGAGCGAGCGGGAAGGGCGCGAGGTGGGGGACGCCTACGTGCTCTTCCGCCGCGTCGAGCACCGCGTGCAGTTCGCCACCATGCAGCAGACGCACAGCTTGCCGCGCGGCGAGCTGCTCGAGCGCATCGCCCGCTCGCTCGACTACGCCGACGGCGCGGCGCTCGAGGAGGCGCTCGATGCGCACCGCCAGCAGGTCAGCGACAGCTTCGCCTCGCTCCTGGCCGACGCGCCGCCGTTGACCCTCGATCCGGCGCTGGAGGCGGCGCTCGACGCGCGCGACGACGCGGCGCTGGCGCAGATCCTGGGTCCGCTCTTCGCCGGGGCGTGGAGCGCGGAGCTGTCGCGTCACGTGCTCGCCCTGGCGGCGCGCCCCGATGATCCGCTCGGTGCGGCGACGCGCGACCGGGTCCCGACGCTCGCGCCGCTGTTGCTCGAGGCGCTGGCGACGGCGGCCGATCCGGAGCAGGCGGCGCGCTACACGGCGACCTTCTTCCGTCGTCTTCGATCGAGCAGCGGGTACGCCAGGGCGCTCGCCGACGATCCGCGGGCGGCGCGGCGGCTGGCCAACATGTTCGGCGCCAGCGCCTTCCTCGCCAACTCGGTGCTGGCGCGTCCGGAGCTGGCGGACCGGCTGCTCTTCGGCAGCGGCGCCCCCTCGGTGGCCTCGGCGCGCGCGGCCGTCGAAGAGGAGCTCACCGCCTCGACCCGCACGAGCGCGACGGAGGACGACGTCGATCGTGCCGATCAGCTCGCCGGTGGCCTGCGCCGCGCCAAGGGGCGAGTCACCCTGGAGGTCGGCCTGGCCGATCTCTCCGGCGAGGTGAGCACCCGTCAGGCCATGGACATCCTCAGCGAGCTGGCCGATGGAACCCTCGAGCGGGCGCTCGACTTCGCGGTGGCCGAGCGCGGCGGGCGGGTGAGGCTGGCGGTGATCGCCATGGGGGCGCTCGGCGGGCGCGCCATCGGCTACGGCTCCGACCTCGACATCTTCTTCGTCTACGAGGGGCAACCCGATGACGGCGACGACGCCAGCGCGGTGGACGACGACATCGAGGTGCTCGCCATCCGCACCGCCCAGCGCGTGCTCCGCCTGGTGGGCGCGCCGCACGGCGACGGCCCCGGCTACGATCTCGACACCCGCCTGCGCCCCTCGGGTAACCAGGGGCTGCTCGTCGTCTCGCGCGACGCCTTCGCCCGCTACCACATCGGTCAGGCGCCCGGCGCCACGCCGGACAGCGGGCGCCACGCCGATCCCTGGGAGCGGCAGGCGCTGGTGAAGGCGCGCTTCGTCGCCGGCGATCGCGCGCTCGGCGAGAAGGTCATCGCCATCGCCGAGCGTGCCGCCTACGACGCGCACCTGTACGGCGCGCCCGACGCCGAGAAGCTGCATCGCTTGCGGCTGCGAATGGAGCGCGAGATCGGCCGCGA
>JAMFST010001026.1 GCA_026225435.1 Labilithrix luteola | reverse complement strand
CTCGGCGTCGCGCTCGCCGGCTGCCCGCTGAACGAGAAGATCAGCGAGATGCACGCCATGCGTCAGCGCGGCGACGTGCTCGCGGCCATGGCGCTGGTGGCCCTCGACAACCCCATGTGCCCCGGCACCGGGCACCGCATCTGCAACGACTGCATGAAGGGGTGCATCTTCCAGAAGCAGGAGCCGGTCAACATCCCGCAGATCGAGACGCGGGTGCTCACCGAGACGCTCTCGCTGCCGTGGGGGCTGGAGATCTACGGCCTGCTCACGCGCTGGAACCCGCTCAACGTCGAGCGGCCCCACGCTCGTCCGTACAACGGGAAGAATGTACTGGTCGTCGGCCTGGGCCCGGCCGGCTACACCCTAGCGCACCACCTCGCCTGCGAAGGCTTCGCCGTGGCTGCGGTCGACGGCTTGAAGATCGAGCCGCTCCCCGAGCGCCTCACGGGGAAGCTGGCCGACGACGGCAGCTGGACCGCGCCCGAGCCGGTGCGTGATTTCCAGCAGCTCTACGAGGAGCTCGACGAGCGGGTGCTCCTCGGCTTCGGCGGCGTGAGCGAGTACGGGATCACCGTCCGCTGGGACAAGAACTTCCTCACCATCATCTACGCGACGCTCGCCCGGCACCGGAACTTCCGCGCCTACGGCGGCGTGCGCTTCGGCGGCACCCTGTCCATCGACGACGCCTGGGAGCTCGGCTTCGACCACGTGGCCATCGCCGCCGGCGCCGGCAAGCCGACGCTGATCAACGTGAAGAACGATCTGGCCCGCGGCATGCGCCAGGCGTCGGACTTCCTCATGGCGCTGCAGCTCACCGGCGCCTTCAAGCGCTCGTCGCTCGCCAACCTGCAGGTGGAGCTGCCGGCGATCGTCATCGGCGGCGGCCTCACGGCCATCGACACGGCCACCGAGCTGCTCGCCTACTACCTGGTGCAGATCGAGAAGACCGCGCACCGGTACCGCACGCTCGTCGCCCAGCACGGCGCCGAGGCAGACGGGACGAGTCGTGTCCGCGCGCTCTTCGACGACGAGGAGTGGTCGGTGCTCACCCGGCAGCTCGGGCACGCGCGCGAGATCGAGCAAGAGAAGGCCCGCGCCGCGAAGGAAGGCGGCGAGGCCAAGCTCGGCAAGCTGCTCGACTCCTGGGGCGGCGTCACCCTCTGCTACCGCAAGTCGCTCGCCGACTCGCCGGCGTACCGCCTCAATCACGAGGAGGTCACCCAGAGCCTCGAGGAAGGCGTTCGCTACGTCGAACATCTCTCGCCGACCGAGGCGGTCCTCGATCCGGGCGGGCACGTCATCGGGATGAAGTTCGCCCGCAAGGACGGCTCGTTCACCGAGCTTCCGGCGCGCACCGTCTGCGTCGCCGCCGGCACCAGCCCCAACGTCACCTACGAGCGCGAGCACGAGGGGACGTTCGGTCTCGACGCGCGCGGCTACTTCTTCCAGGCGCACACCGCCAAGCTGTCGGCCGACGGAAAGAGCGTGGAGCTCGAGAAGGCGCTCGACGTGAAAGCCGGCTTCTTCACGAACTACGTGAAGGGGAGGAAGACGGTCAGCTTCTACGGCGACAACCACCCGCACTACGCCGGCAGCGTGGTCAAGGCGATGGCCAGCGCCAAGGACGGACACCCCAAGGTGGCGGCGCTCTTCCCCGAGACGCGCTCGCTCGACCCGAAGGACCAGCCGGCGCGCGACGCGGCGCGCGGGAAGCTGTACCAGCGCCTCGACAGCGAGCTGTCGGCCACCGTCGTCGCCGTCAACCGCCTCACGCCCACCATCGTCGAGGTGGTGGTCAAGGCGCCGATGGCCGCGCGCAAGTTCCTCCCCGGGCAGTTCTACCGCCTGCAGAACTTCGAGGTGGAAGCCGCCGAGGTCGAGGGGACCAAGCTCGCCATGGAAGGCCTCGCTCTCACCGGCGCGTGGACCGAGCCGGACAAGGGGCTCCTCGGAACCATCGTCCTCGAGATGGGTGGCAGCTCGCGCCTGTGCGCCGCGCTTCGCCCCGGCGAGCCGGTGGTGCTCATGGGACCGACCGGCGCGCCGACCGAGATCGCCAACGAGGGGACCGTGCTCCTGTGCGGCGGCGGCCTCGGCAACGCCGTCCTCTTCTCCATCGCCCGCGCCTTCAAGGCGATGGGCTCGAAGGTCCTGTACTTCGCCGGCTACCGCCTCGGCGAGGACCTCTTCAAGCAGGACGACATCGAGCGCTGGACCGACCAGGTCATCTGGTGCACCGACGCCGGCGCCGCCATCGAGCCGCGCCGCGCGCAGGACGCGCACTTCCGGGGCAACATCGTCCAGGCCATGGTCGCCTTCGGCAAGGGGGAGCTGACCTTGAAGGACGGCGCCGCCGCCGCCGGCAAGACGACCAAGCTGTCGGAGGCCAAGCGCATCATCGCCATCGGCTCCGACCGCATGATGGCGGCCGTCCGCGAGGCGCGCCACGCGGCGCTGCGACCGCTGCTCGATCCGAAGCACCTCGCGCTCGGCAGCATCAACTCCCCGATGCAGTGCATGATGAAGGAGGTCTGCGCGCAGTGCCTCCAGCGTCACCGCGATCCGGAGACCGGCAAGGAGAGCGTCGTCTTCACCTGCTACAACCAGGATCAGCCGCTCGACCACGTCGACTTCGGCCACCTGCGCGAGCGCCTGCGGGCCAACTCGATGCAGGAGAAGCTGAGCAACGCCTGGCTCGATCACCTGCTGGTGAAGAACCCGCAGATCCTGCGGGTCTGACCCCAAGAACTGAGCACCGAGAGTGTGCTCAGAAACCGCGGAGATGGCTGCAAGGCTAGGAAGGGCGAGGGAGCCGTACTTATGTACGGTGACCGACCCCGACCGACGACTTGCGGCCATCTCCGCGGTTTATGAGCCCACTCTCCTCAGCGGACGACGACGCCGCCGTCGTAGCCGGGGATGCCGCCGACGGTGTCGCAACCGAAGGCGACGTCGACCGACGCGCCGTCCCCCGATTGTGCGTCGGCGCAGGTGCTGCCACAGAGGATGATCTGCGTCGGCGCGGCCGGGTTGTCGTAGTGCCAGCCGGACGAGCCGCTGCACGTCGG
>JAMFST010001025.1 GCA_026225435.1 Labilithrix luteola | reverse complement strand
CGGGGCGGTGCCGAGCAAGACGCTGGCGACCGAGGTGAACGTGCTCGGGTCGATCGAGACGGCCGTGGAGCCGCGGAGCAGCGTGCGGGAGGCGGCGCCGTTCTCCGCGACGCAGCGGGTGGCCGCGCCGTCGTCGGTGGAGGCGCCTTCGCTGGCGGCGACGAAGCTGTCCGGGCCCGCGGGGCACGGGTACGGGGAGCCGCTGAGCGCGCCGCTGACGCAGGGGCACGCGGGCGCGACCGACGCTGTCAGCTCGCTGGACCTCGGGCACCGGCCGACGGAGGCGCACGACATGTTCGAGGCGATCGGGCACGGCACCGAGGCGAGCGTCCCCGGGGTGAGCCTCGACAACGACGGCGACGGCGTGCTGCTACAGCCGCGCGCGGTGGAGGCCGAGGAGGTGAAGGTCGAGTCGCTGGTCGACCGCTACGCGCTGACGCGAACGTCGGCCGAGGAGGCGCTCTCGATCGGCGCGCGGCGAGGATTTGCGCCCGTGCCCGGGCAGCTCGGGCCGGGGGGCACGGAGGAGTTCGTGCTGCCGCAGAAGCCGCAACCGGTGCCGGGCTCGGCACCATACGCACCACACGCACCGCACGTAGTGGAGGTGGCGCCGTATGCCGCCGCGCCCCCTTCGGTGGTGGTGAGCTCCACGCCTCCGCATCCGGCAGCGTCGTTCGCGGCGTCTCCCGGGCCGGACCTCGGGCGGAACGATCCGACGGTGCGGCGCAAGCCGGGGTCGCGGGTTGCGTGGATGGTCGCAGGCGCGGAGGCGATGGCTGTCGCCGTCGCGGTCGGCAGCGCGACGGCCACCGGTGCCACGCCGGCCGAAGTCGGTGCGAGCGCGGGCACGGGCGCCGCCGCTGCGGTCCCCGCGTGGCGCGTCCCGAGCAGGTAGAATCCGAACGCCGCGCCCGACGCCACGAGCGCGCCCACCGCGATCCACGCCACGCGGGACCCCGGCTTGCGCCGCACCGTCGGATCGTTCCGGCCGAGATCCGGCCCGGGAGCTGGAGCGAACGACGCGGCCGGACGCGGAGGCGTCGAGCTGACCATCACCGAAGGGGGCGCGGCGGCGTAGGGCGCCACCTCCACATCGTAAGGTGCCTCGCCCGGCGCGTTTGGTGCCGAGCCCGGCACCGGTCGCTGCTTCTGTGGCAGGGCGAACTCCTCCGTGCCCCCCGGCCCGAGCTGCCCGGGCACCGGCGCGAATCCTCGCCGCGCGCCGATCGCGAGCGCCTCCTCGGCCGACGTCCGCGTCAGCGCGTAGCGGTCGACCAGCGACTCGACCCTCACCTCGTCGGCGTCCACCGCGCGAGGCTGCACGTGCACGGCGCCCCCGTCGTTGTCGAGGCTCACCCCGGGGGCGCTCGCCTCCGTCCCGTGCCCGAGCGCGTCGAACATGTCATGCGCCTCGGTCGGCCGGTGCCCGAGATCCAGCGAGGCGACCGCGTCCGTCGCGCCCGCAGACACCCGCGTCGGCGGCGCGCTCGGCGGCTCCCCGTACCCAGTCCCGGTTCCGGTCGGCCCGGACAGCTTCGTCGCCGCCAGCGACGGCGCCTCCACCGACGACGGCGCGACCACCCGCTGCGTCGCGGAGAACGGCGCCGCCTCCCGCACGCTGCTCCGCGGCTCCACGGCCGTCTCGATCGACCCGAGCACGTTCACCTCGGTCGCCAGCGTCTTGCTCGGCACCGCCCCGCTCGGAGGCGACGGCTTGAGCATCTTCTGCAGCCCGCGCAGCTCGCTGGCGAAGGTGAACGCGTCGCGCGGACGCATCGTCGCGTCCTTCGCCAGCGCCTGATCCACCAGCCGCGACAGCTCCGCCGGCGCCTCGGGCGCGAACCGGGTCAGCGGAGGAGGCACGTCCTTGATGTGCGCCCGCCCGATGGCCGCCGCGCTCCCCAGATCGTCGAACGGCCCCCGCCCCGCGATCATCTCGAAGAGCACCAGCCCGGCCGCGTAGAGATCCGTCTGCGGCGACAGCGCCTCGCCGCGCAGCTGCTCCGGCGCCGCGTACCGCAGCGTCCCGAGGAACCGCCCCGCCGTGTCCCCGCGCCCGCCGTCGAGCAACCGCATGATCCCGAAGTCGAGCAGCTTCGTCACCGTCGACCCGCTCGGCGCGCGATGGAGGAAGATGTTGTCGGGCTTCACGTCCCGGTGCACCACGCCGGATTCGTGGGCGCGATCGAGCGCGTCGAGCAGATCGATGGTGATGCGCACCGCGTGCGGAACCGAGAGGCGCCGCATCTTCTCGATGACGACCCGGATGTTCTGCCCCTCGAGCCGTTCCATCACGTAGAACGGCAGCTTCAGCTCGTCGGTGGTGACGCCGGCGGTCACGACCTCGACGATGTTCGGGTGCTGCAGCCGCGCCAGGGTGCGCGCCTCGGCCTGCATGCGCCGCGCGAGGTCCTGCCGATCACCGAGCTCGGGGTGCAGCGTCTTGAGGACGTAGCGCTTGCCGACCGAGGTGTCCTCGACCTCGTAGACCGTACCCATGCCGCCGGCGCCCAGGATCTTGACGACCTCGTACACCGTGCCGGCGATGCGCGCGCCGGCGGCGTAGGTGCGCGGCGCGGCGGGCGCCT
>JAMFST010001024.1 GCA_026225435.1 Labilithrix luteola | reverse complement strand
GTCACCAGCGCGTCCACCTTGTTCGTCTGCCCGGCGACGACGCTTATCTCGCGCGCGTCGAGCTCGTAGGCCGTGCCGTGCGTCACGACGAGCCGGTAGCGCCCCGGCGCGAGGGCGAAGCTGCCGTGCCCCTTGGTCAGGTAGACCGACGAGCCGGCGGCGAAGGCGTCGGTCACGCCGGCCGGCACGGTGAGCGGAGGGACCGCCTTGCCGTCGACGCTGCGCACCAGCACGTGGACCGGCAGCGGAAGGTGCGCCTCGTCCACCGCGGTGACCTCGACGGTGCCGGCGGCGGGGGAAGGGAGCGCGATCTCGCTGCCGCCGTCGCCGACCGTGACCGCTCCGGCGAGCACCCCCCCCGCGTCGAAGAGCGCCAGGCGCGCGATGAAGTCCCGCGGCAAGGTGAGCGTGCGCCCCGAGGCGATCCGCGCCGAGAGCGCCGTCGCCCCCTTGTCGTCCTGCAGCGCGACCATGCCGCTGCTCTCCCCGGTGATCGACACCTTCGCCGCCCGCGCACGCCCATCCTCGCCCGGTGCGCGCCCCACCGCAGCGAGCGCCGCGAACACGTCTCCGCTGGTCACGCGGGCGCGCCGGACCGCCACCGTCTCGCCGTAGACGAGCCTCAGCGGCGCGGGGAAGCTCTCCGACCCGATGTGCACCTGCGCGCGGGTGAGCTCGAACGGCGCCCCGCGCGTCTCGATGGTGAGCACGCGCATCGGCTCGCCCAGCGACGGGTCGGCGAGGATGACGAAGCGCGTCGAGATCTTCTCGTCGCCGCTCGACAGCCCCTGCGCCGTCACGATCTTCGACGGCCCGGCGTTCGTCTCGTCGGCCAGGTGCGCTCCGTCGGGCAGGTCGGTGGCGCGCGTCGTCAGCAGGAAGGAGTCGTCCTCGGCTGGACAAATGAAGGTCTCGAGCTTCACCCCGTCGGCGTGCGTCTCGACGCTCGCCCCCGCGGCGCCATCTGTACAGGTCTCCGCCCGTACAGTTCGACTCGGTGCGATGTGGAGCTGATGCGCAGCGTCCACCCACCCGAAGCGCCACCACAGCAGCGGATCGGCAAGGTCATCGACGTCCACGCTGCGCGTTTGCTCGTGCCGCGGGCCCGGCCCATCGCTGGGCGCCCGCGTCCCCACGCCGATATCGACCAGCGCGCCGATGAGCGGGCGATGCCCCACGACGTCCTCCGTCGAGGCCAAGGTCAGCCATGGACTCCCGGCGGAGCTCGCTGCGTCGTCCCGCGCGTGCAGCACCAGATCCCCTTTGCGCCCCGCCGCGTGCGCCGCATGACGCGGCCCCGCGAGGTGATCCACATGTGTGCCGGCAACCCCTTCGAGCGTACGTAGGGAGCGAAACTGCGTCATCAGCTTGCGCGCGCCGACCACCAGCGGCGACAGCAAGATCACCGCAGCGGCGACCTTCCACCCGAGCGGCAAGCCGGAGCGCGGCGGCGAGGAAGACGGCGGCAACGGCGACGAAACGTTCGGGCTCACGCGGCCACTGTACCGGTCTCGCGAGGTCCCGGTGGGGGCGTTTTCGGACAGCGTCACGGCCCCGACTGCTCAGCTGCCTGCGCGGGAAAGTCCGCCATGAAACGCTTCTGAAACGCTGCGTTACGCGAACGACCGTTCGTTGCCGGTGCCGCGTCGCATCATGTGGGAGAAAAACTGTACTGGTCTTTGTAGTCGCTCGCTGTGCTGGTCATCACGCCCTCAAAACCATTACTGTTCCCGAATGGTCATCCATCCGATCGAGCGTACGACCACGCCCTCCGCCAAGCCGGTGGGACCCGTGGGCTTCGGGCGATTCTTCACCGACCACCTGTATCTCGCCGAGCACGACGCGCAGCGTGGCTGGCACGGCGACCGCATCGTTCCCCGTCACACCATGCCGATGGATCTCGCCGCCGGCGTGCTCCACTACGGCCTGTCGATCTTCGAGGGCATGAAGGCCCACCGCGGCGTCGACGGCAAGCTGCGCATCTTCCGTCCGGACGCGCATGCACGTCGCTTCGCCCAGAGCGCGGCGCGTCTGTGCATGCCCGAGGTCGATCAGGCTCGCTTCCTCGAGTCGATCCGCGCGCTCGTCCACCACGACGCCGACTGGTACCCCGAGGCGCAGGGCGGTGCTCTGTACATCCGTCCCCTCGTCCTGGCGACCGAGCCGTTCCTCGGCGTGCGCGCCTCGAGCGAGCACCTCTACGCCGTCATGCTCTCGCCGGTGGCCAGCTACTTCGCCGGCAAGGACCAGGGCGGTCTCAAGCTGTGGCTCGAACGCGAGCACACCCGCGCCGCCAAGGGCGGTCTCGGCTCGGCCAAGACCGGCGCCAACTACGCCGCCAGCCTCCTGGCTGCCCGTCGCGCGCAGGCGCAGGGCTACGACCAGGTCCTGTGGATGGACGCCAACGAGCACCGCTGGATCGAGGAGGCGGGCACCATGAACGTCTTCGTCCGCATCGGCGATCGCGTCATCACCCCGCCGCTCGGCGGCAGCATCCTCGCCGGCGTCACCCGTGACTCCTGCCTCACGCTGCTGCGCTCCTGGGGCGTCCCCGTCGAGGAGCGCCCGCTCTCCATCGACGAGCTGGCCGCTGCCGAGTCGCGCGGCGAGCTCCAGGAGATCTGGGGCACCGGCACCGCCGCCGTCATGACCCCGGTCGATCGTCTCGGCTGGGAGAACGGCCACATCGACACGAAGAGCCGGGAGATGTCGTCGCGCTTGCGCGTCGCGCTCGAGGACATCTTCGCCGGCCGCGCGACGGACACGCGCGGCTGGATGATGGGCGTCGAGCACGAGACCGCCCCCTCACCGACACCCCCGGCTCCGTCACGCGGCGGAGCCTCCGCCTCGATCTGACCGTCATGAAAGAAACGGTCGCGCTCGAGTCGCGGCTGTACGAACAAGTGGCGGCGCACGTCGAGGCGCTCGTCCAGCATGGTGCGCTGCGCCCGGGAGACCGGGTGCCGTCGCTCCGCGTGCTCCGCCGGCAACATGGCGTGAGCCTGGCCACGGTGGTGCGCGCGTACCGCGAGCTCGAGGCGCGCGGCGTCATCGAGGCGCGTCCGCAGTCGGGGTTCTTCGCGCGCAGCCGTCCCCCGGTAGCGCGCGAGCCGGCCCCACCGCGGGAGAGCGTCGCCTCGCTTCCGGCGTCGGTCGACGCGCTCGTCGGCCGCCTCTACGACATGATCCGCGATCCCAACTGCGTGCCGCTCGGCGCCGCGGTCCCGGCGCCTTCGATCCTGCCGATGGAGCGGCTGAACGCCACCCTGGCCGGGATCGCCCGCACCGCCGGCGCGCGCGGAGCGACCTACGACTCGTCGTCGGGGCCGCTCACCTTGCGTCGCCAGCTGGCCAAGCGAGCGACCTCCTGGGGCTGCGCGCTCGGCGCCGACGACTTCGTGACCACCCTCGGCGCCACCGAGGCGATGGCGCTCGCCATCCGCGCCACCACCAAACCGGGGGACGTCGTCGCCGTCGAGTCGCCGACCTACTTCGGCTTCCTCGAGCTGCTCGAGTCGCAAGGGCTCCGCGCGCTCGAGATCCCCGTGGTGCCCGGACGCGGCTTCGACGTCGACGCGCTCGGCCGCGCGCTCGCTCGCGAGAAGGTGGCGGCGGTCATCGCCACCCCCAACTTCCACAACCCCACCGGCGTCTGCATGCCGGACGAGGACAAGGCGCGCCTCGTCTCGCTGCTCGCGCAGAAGAACATCCCGCTCATCGAGGACGACGTCTACGGCGACCTGGCCTTCGACGGCGGCCGCCCGCGGCCGGCCAAGGCCTTCGACCGGGACGGCAACGTGCTGCTCTGCGGATCGGTCAGCAAGACGCTCGCCGCCGGCTACCGCGTGGGCTGGATCGCCCCCGGGCGCTTCGAGAAGGCGGTGCTCCGCGCCAAGCGCGCCAACACCATGGAAGGGGCGCTCCTGCCGCAGCTGGCGGTCGCCGAGTTCTTCGCCACCGGCGCCTACGATCGCCACCTGCGCGTCCTGCGGCGCAAGCTCGGGGTGCAGCTCGGTCGGCTGCGCGCCGCCGTGTCGCTCCACTTTCCCCGCGGCACCCGCATGTCCGCGCCGGAGGGGGGGCTGGTGCTGTGGGTCGAGCTGCCCCGTGGCTTCGACACCCGCGCGCTCTACGCCGAGGCGGCGCGTCGTCGCATCAGCATCGCGCCGGGCGTCCTCTTCGCCAACAAGCCGCGTTTCACCCGCTTTTTACGGCTCAACGGCGGCACCCCCTGGAGCGACACGCTCGAAGCCGCAGTGCGGGCGCTCGGGCGAGCGTGCTTGCGCGCCACGTGATGCTCCCGCTGTAACTGCGTCGTTGCACGGGAAAACAAGCTGATTTAACACCCGGCGCCTTGCGTGAGGGGGAACGGGGCGCTAGTGCTCGCTCACCGTGAGGACCGCTCGCACCCTGTCGCTTTCTCTGGCCTGCGTGGCTCTCGCCGCCGGCTGCTCCAGCGCACCCGAGAGCAGCGCCGCGGGGCAGGGGAGCGCGCTCGCCAGCAGCAGCAGCACCGCGCAGGTCCGCGTGCATTACCCCGCGGGCTACGGGCACCGGATCACGCTGCATTGCGGCGGCGACAGCGACAGCTGGAACCAGAGCATCGCCGCCACCTGGACCACCGGTGACGTCTGGACCGCGTCGGTTCCCGTCTCCGGCGCCGGCTTCGCCTGCAAGCCGCTCTACGACGACACCACCTGGTCGGTCGGCCCCAACTACGCCGTCACCGCCGGCGGCAGCGCGGACATCTGGCCGCACTTCTTCCACACCACCGGCACCATCGACCAGATCGCCGACTGGCACTCCAACCTGCTCAACGACGACCGCGGCGTGTGGATCTACGAGCCGCCCTCGTACACGGAGAACCCGGCGCAGGTGTACCCGGTCGTCTACATGCAGGACGGGCAGAACCTCTTCTACGACGAGGACTCGTTCAGCGGCGTCTCCTGGAACGTCGGCGGCGCCATGGATCAAGGCGCCAGCGACGGCAGCATCCCCGAGGCGATCATCATCGGCATCGACAATGACGACAACCGCACCGCCGAGTACACCCCGGTCGCCGATCCGGACGATGGCGGCGGCAGCGCGGACGCGTACCTCGCCTTCGTGGTGCAGGAGCTCAAGCCGCAGATCGACGCCAAGCTGCGCACCGTCCCGGACGCGGCGCACACCGCCATCGTCGGCTCGTCGCTGGGCGCGCTCCTCTCGCTCTACGCCGGCATGACAGATTCGCAGGTCTTCGGCCTGGTCGGGGCGCTCTCTCCGTCTACCTGGTGGGACAACAACTGGGTCATCGGCGCCAGCGCCTCGCCCGCCACCTTGCCGCAGCGGCTGTACCTCGACTCGGGCAACACCGGCGAGGACGACGACGACGTCACTCTCACCGCGCAGCTCGCGCAGGTGTGGCAGGCCAAGACGAACGTGCAGGTGGACTACCTGGTGCAAGACGGCGCCAGCCACGGCGAGACGTACTGGCGCCAGCGCATCCCCGGCGCCTTGTCGTTCCTCCTCGCCGGCGTGCCGGTCGCGGGCGAATGAAGCGAAAGCCGTTCGATTCTCGCCCGCAGATCGTCGAGTCGAACCCCGACTACGACATCCAGGTAGTCGGTGCGCCGCGCCCGACGATCCGCGATTTCTATTTCAACCTGGTGCGCCTCAGCTGGCCGCGCCTGCTGGTCATCATCATCAGCAGCTACCTGACGCTCAACGCGCTCTATGCGCTCGCCTACCTGACGGTCGGCGGCGTCGAGCACATGCCGCCGGGCGACTTCTTCGCCGCCTACTTCTTCAGCATCCAGACGATGGGCACCATCGGCTACGGCGGGATGCTGCCGCAGACGTTGCCGGCGAACTTCCTCGTGGTCGCCGAGTCGGTGACCTCGCTCCTGGTGACGGCGCTCTCCACCGGCATCGTCTTCCACAAGTTCTCGCTGCCCACGGTGCGCGTGCTCTTCGCCGAGAAGGTCGCCGTCGCCCGGATGAACGGCAAGCCGACGCTCTTCGTCCGCATCGGGAACCTCCGCTCGAACCGCATCCTCGACGCGACCATCCGTGTGGCCCTGGCCCGCACGGAGCAGACCAACGAGGGGCAGCGCTTCTACCGCCTCGTGGATCTCGAGCTGACGCGCAACCGCATCTTCTCGCTCGCGCGCTCGTGGAGCGTGATGCACGTCATCGACGAGAAGAGCCCGCTCGCCGGTGAGACCCCCGAGTCGCTCGAGGCGAAGGACGCGGAGATCACCGTCTCGATCACCGGCATCGACGACACCTGGATGCAGACGGTGCACGCCAACTACCGCTACATGCACCACCAGATCGCCTGGGGCCACCGCCAGGCCGACATCCTCTCGGAGTCGGGCCGCACGGTGACCCTCGACCTGCGCCGCTTCCACGAGCTGGTGCTGGAAGACGAGCCGCGATCCGACCCCACTTCGACGGCCATCGGCTGAGGCGTGGAGGCGGCGAAGGCAGCGCTACGTTGCTGCGTGCCCCGAGAGCACGCGTGACAAGGTGAGGTCGATCTCGGCCCCCAGGACGCCGATGACGCTGCCCGCTTCGTCGATCTCGGCGCCCAGCCGCTCCGCGAGCAGCGCCTTGGCCCGGGTGAGCACGTCCTGCCGGATGCGAACGAGCCAGCGCGCGACCGTGGCGCGGTGCACCTGGAACACGCGTCCGATCCCTTCGATGTTCAGACCGTCCACGTAGTGCAGCCGCAGGACGGTCCGGTCGTCCTTCGGCAGCTCCCCCAGCGCGCTCTCGAACGCCTGGCGGAACGGCTCTCGATACTGCGCCCGCAGGTGCTCGTACTCCGGATCGTCGAGCGACGTCTCGTCGTCCGCGCTCGGCTCCTCGCCCCGGCTCCGGACGCCGCGCTTGGCGTTGAGCGCCAGGCGCAGCGCGATGACACGCAGCCAGGCGGAGAGCGGGACGTCACCCGTGTAGCGCGCGATGCGAGGAGCCGCATCACCTTCGCTCACCAGCACCCGGATGCGGAGTTGCTGGCAGACGTCCGCGCCGAAGGCCGGGGAGGCGTCGATGCGGCGGATCATGGCCGGAACGCGCGCCACCAGCTCCTCGTCCAGCACGCGCATCGCGGCGGCGTCGCCGGCAGCGCAGGCGGCGGCGAGGTACGTGTCCGCCGGGAAGACCGGCGTGGAGCGTCCGAGAGCGTCGAGGTGACGCCGGAAGTCGGCCGCCCCGAACGCGAGGAGAGGCCAGCGGTCGCGCGCCTCGCTCACCCAGCGCTGCACCGCCTCGTCCGCCGACGCCCCCGACCACGGCTCCGTCCTCCCGATCCGGAGGGTAGCAAATCGTCTCGGCTTGCGTCGGCTGGCCAGCTGCAAGACCCTCGGCGCCGTGACCGGTCCGGAGGGGTGCCCTGACGAGCTCGAGCTGTACGAGCTGGCGAACGGGACGCTCTCGAGCGAGCGAGCGTCGTTCGTCCGCGACCACATCGGTGACTGCGATGCCTGCCGGCGAGTGGTCGCCGAGCTCTCCTCCGTCGAGGCGGGGGGCGCGGCAACGCCGGGGACCGAGGACGACTCCGCGCGCTATGCGCTGCGCCGCCTGATCGCGACGGGAGGCATGGGAGAGGTCTTCCTCGCTCGCGACAACCTCCTCGGTCGCGATGTCGCGATCAAGCTGCTGCACGAGGATGCCGCGTCGCCCGGATCGCTCGCGCGCTCACGACGCCGGATCTTGCGCGAGGCGCAGGCGCTCGCGAGCTTCGCCCACCCGAACGTGGTCGCCGCCTACGATCTCGGCGTCCTCGATGGGCGCGCCTTTCTCGCCATGGAGTACGTCGCCGGGCGCAGCCTGCGGCAATGGATCGCCGAGGAGAGGCCACCGCGCGAGCGGATCGTCGCCATGCTGGTGCAGGCCGGTCGCGGTCTCGCCGCGGCTCACGAGCGCGGGCTCGTCCATCGCGATTTCAAGCCCGACAACGTGCTCGTCGGGCAGGACGGGCGCGCGCGGGTCACCGATTTCGGGCTCGCCGCGCTGGCCGAGAGCACGCCGACCGGCAGCGTCTCCGAGGGGAGGCGGAGGGCGGTCTCGCCGGCATCGTCCGTCACCCTCGACGGAGAAATGTCCGGGACACCGGCCTACATGGCGCCGGAGCAGCTGGGCGGAGCTCCGGCGACCGATCGATCCGACCAGTACGCCTTCTGCGTCACGATGTACGAGGCGCTCCACGGAGGCCGACCTGGGGCGACGGTGACCGCGGACCCTTCCGACAGGCTGGAGAGGGCGCTGGCCCGCGGTCTGTCCACCGATCCGCAGGACCGGTTCCCGTCGCTCGGCCTCCTCCTGGCGGAGCTCGAAACCCCCGCCGCCCCGGACGGTCATCGGGGAGGGCGCAGCGCATCGCGGCTCCTCGCCTTCGCCGCCCTCGCCAGTGTCGTCGCGCTCGGCGCATCGGTCGTCGGCTGGTGGGTCCTCCGCGCGCGGCCGGCGAGCGCACCGCCCGTGCTCACGGCGAGCCTCCACGCGCTCTGCGGCGGCGCGAGCGGGGCGAGCTGCCCGCCACCGCTGGTGTGCCGCTACCCGGAGACGAGCTCGTGTGGAGCGTCCGGCGCCCCCGGGGCGTGCGCGTGGCCCGTCGACGGATGCGACGCGACGTCGGGCGCCGTCTGCGGATGCGACGGCGTCACCTACCCGACCGCTTGCGACGCCAATCGCCAGGGAACTTCGGTCTCCCATGGCGGAGCGTGCGTGACCTGCACCGGAGGCGAGACCTGCGCCGACACGACGACCAGCGGTGCTCGGGTCCCCTCCTTCTGCCGGATCACGGGGAGCAGCGGCACCTGCTCGCCGCGCCCTTCCGCGTGCGAAGCCGGCGGCTCGCCGGTGTGCGGCTGGGACGGCCGCACCTACGGGGGCCCGTGCGATGCGCGCCGCGCGGGAACGGACGTCCGCCACGAAGGCCTCTGCGACGGCGAGCCGCCGGGCGACGCCGCGCCGCGAAGGGAGCCCATCGTGTCGTCCTCCGCCGGCCTGACCTACGGCGCACCCGACGAACAGGACCTCGACGCCCGCCCGCTCCAGCGCCTCGCGTCCTTCGTCGAAGCGGAGAAGCTGCCGCTCTACTCGCTGCTCGTCTCGAAGAACGGCGTCGTCGTCTTCGAGCTGTACACCTCGCAGCTCACGCGCGACCACGCCCACTACCTGATGGGAATCACGGCGAGCGTCACCTCCGCGCTCGTCGGCGCCGCCGTCGACCGTCACCTGATCGTCGCGGCCGACGCCTCGGTGGCCGACGCGCTTCCGGCTGCGCTCTTCCCGGACGCCTCCGCGCGCGAGCGATTTCGCGCCGTGACCGTCCAGGACGTCCTCGGGCTGTCGGCTCTCGATGCGCCCGTCCCGCCGCACGACATGTCCGAGGTCGCCCAGGAGAGGCTCAGCGATTTCCTCGCCAGCCCCAACCGGACCGCCTTCGCCCTGCGTCAACAGGTGCTCCCCCGGCCCGGGATCTCGTTCCAGCGCACGGACCTCGACGGCGTGATCGCGACCGGCATCCTCGAGTACCGCACGAAGGAGACGGCGCTCGAATTCGCGGAGGAGACGCTCTTCCGGCCGATGGAGTTTCGCAACTACGAGTGGATGCACCAGGACGCCGCCGGCATCGACAACGGCGCCTGGGGACTGCGGCTGCGGCCGATCGACATGCAGAAGCTCGGCCTGCTGTTCCTCTCGCAGGGGCTATGGGGAGGCCAGCGCCTCCTGTCGAGTGACTGGGTCCTGCGTTCGCTCTCCCCCTGGATCAAGACGTCGGAGGAGCTGCCGGCGCCGAACTACGGCTGGGGATGGACACTGGCCGACTACGGCTCCGTCGGTAGCGGGCAGCCCTGGGTGGCGCACGTGGCGAGCGGCTGGAAGGGGCAGCGCATCGCCGTATTCACCAACCAGGCGGTCGTCGTCACCATGACCGGGGTGGTCGAGCCGCCCGAGGACGAGGCGGCTCTCTTTCGCCGGATCGTCCGCGACTACGTGATGCCCGCCGTCGACGGGACGGGAGCCGAGCACGCACGCCCCGACGCCAGCCTTCGGGCTCCGCTGGCCAGCCTGCTGGAGCGAATTCGCACGGGCCCGTCCCCGCTACGCCACCCTCCGGAGGCGCGCATGGTCCCGTCCCTCGCGCCGAAGGAGCGCCACCACGGCTTCCGTCCGGATTGAGAAAACGACGCGCCCCCGTGCGACAACCCGTGTGGGCACGTGTACTCCGGGTGCGAAGGGCAGAGAGCCTTGCGCAGGAGCTACGCGTCATGGGTTCACGTTCTGTTCGAGTCTCGAGGTTGCTGAAGATCTCCGCCCTGAGCCTGGGCTTCGCGACGACCGCGTGCGGCAACGTGCCCACCGATGCGCCGGCACCGCAAGACGCCGCGCTGCAGTCGCCCCCGCCGGATGCCGGTGGTCGCCAGGATGCAGGCCGCGGCCCGGACGCGAGCGCCCCGGGGGATGCGGGCGTGAACCCGCAGGTGTCGACGGCGCCGCCCGCCGCGCCGGATCTTCCGACGGCGGAACCGACGAGCCAGGGCGTGGGGCTCGCGCCGCTCATCGGGATGACCAACTGGGTCGCGTCCGCGCCGTCGGTCGCGGTCTTCTCGCTCCTGCTGTCGCGCCATGGGTCGCTCGTGTACGAGCTGTACACGCCCGGGATCGAGCGTCCGGAAGCGCACTTCATGATGTCGACGAGCAAGTCGGTCACCTCCGCGATCGTCGGCGCGGCCATCGACCGCGGCTACATCTCCGGCCCCGAGGCCACGGTCGCCGATCTTCTCCCGGCGAAGCTCTTTGCCACCCCGGCGGATGCCACCCGCTTCGGCGCCGTCACCCTGAAGGACGTGATGGGCATGTCCGCGCTGGCGGCCGACGAACCGCCGCGCGACAACTCGCCGTCGGGGATCGCGCGCGGAGACGAGTTCGCCGCCGCCGCGAATCGCGTGACCTTCGCGCTCACGCAGCAGCTCCTGCCCACTCCGGGCGTCTCGTACCAGTACAACGACATCACCCCGATGCTGGCCGGCGGCGCCGTGCAGTACGCCACCGGCAAGCGGCTCTTCGACTTCGGCAACGAGACGATCTTCGCCCCTCTGGGCTTCGAGAACGCCGAGTGGATCGGCGAGGACACCACCGGCCTCGATCTCGCGGCCTACGGCCTGCGCCTGCGCCCGCTCGACATGCAGAAGCTCGGCATCCTCTACCTCGACGGCGGGCGCTGGAACGGTCAGCAGATCCTGTCTTCCGCCTGGGTGAACACCAGCCTCCAGGCGTGGATGAACACCGGCGCGGGCGTGACGCCCGGCTACGACAACTACGGCTACTACTGGTGGCACCGCAGCGACTGGGGGCCGGAGGTTCACTGGACGAACGGCTGGCGTGGCCAGTTCATCGTCGAGATTCCCCTCTACGACGCCGTGTTCACCATGACGGCGGACATCGAGACGGGAGACGAGGAGACGGTGCTCGCCAACCTGATCACCACCTACGTCGTGCCCGCGCTGGCGCAGAGCGGCACGTCTCCGGCGCTCGAGAGTGAGCTGGCCAGCGCGCTCGCCACCGCCCACCAGGGGGCGTCGCGGGTGAACCTCCAGGGAGATCCTCGCATGATCCCGTCGGCCGCGCCGATCGGAACGGTGATCCCCTTCCAGCCGTGAGCCCTGGCGGTCACTCGTTGTCGTTGAAGAGCCCCTGCAGGAAGCCGCCGCTGTCGGTGCATTCCTCGTCGTCGTCCTCGGTCGTGGTCACCTGCGCGGCGCCGGTGACCGCCGAGGATCCGCCGGCGGGCGCCTCGGAGTAGAAGCTCACGTCCGCCTCGAACTCGTCCGACTCGAGGTCAGGCCGCAAGGTGTAGACGAGCACTCCTTGCGCCACGGTGCAGGCGCCGCTCGTGTCGCAGGCCGTCGCAATGAGGTCGGTCAGCGAGTGGGTGCCGCTGGTCCTGGGGGCGACGATCGTGAGGCTGGGAAAGCTCCCTCCGGAGCTGGGCACGAAGGTCAGGTACGGGTCGGGTCCGTCGGACTGGCCCGCAGATGTGCTCGGCTGGTAGCGCAGAACGTTCGTGCCGGCGGCCGTCGTGGCCTCCCCGCTGCCTTGCTCGTTGTAGTCCTTGTCGTCGAAGCAGTGGGTTCCACCGCAGCCGCCGGTCCCCGCCGCGACGACCAGCACCAGCATGCTCAGCGCCCTCGCCCCTGCGAATCTCGTCATGAACGGACCCTACGGGCCCGCCCGCGGCCGCGCTTTCACCTGGCCGCCAATCGCTTTTCAACGCGCGCCATTCCGCAGGCGGGCGCGCAGCTCGCTCGGCGTCTCGCCGCGTCGCTTGCGAAAGAGCGCGCTGAAGTGCGCCGCGCTCCCTGCGCCGACGGCGAGCGCGATCTCGGTGAGCGAGGCGCGATCGTCGTCCCGCAGCCGCCGCTCGGCCGCCCGTATGCGCGCCTCCTGCAGCTCGTCCACGAACGTCGTCCCCTCCGCCGCGAGGCTCCGCTGCAGGCTGCGCTCCGAGGTGCCCAGCGCCCGCGCCGTGCCCGCCAGCGACGCCGAGGTCAGGTGACCGGCGAGGTACCCCTGGACGGTGCGCACGAGCAGCGACACCTGCTCGACCTCGGCGCGCGCCCGCTGCAGATCGGCGTGGCCGCTCGCCGGATCGGCGTACCCCAGGCTCGCCAGCTCCGCCGCCGCGCTCTCGCCGTAGCTCACCGCGAAGGGGGCTGGAACCACGTGGAAGAAGCCGCTGGCGACGGCGCGATTGAGGCCCGTCGGCAGCACCACCGCCCCCTGCGTGACCACCTGCCGGAGCGCATCGCCGTGATCGCGGAAGTACCCGAGCAGGTGCTCGAACGCCGCCGGCTCGACCCGCTCGAGCGCCGACAGATCCACCAGCGTCCCGTGCGGCGGGCGGCACAGCTCGATGCGCAGCCGCGCCACCAGCGCCGCCATGTCCTCGTCGCCCGGTGTACCCCACAGGACCATCGCGTACACCGCGGGCGTGAGCACGCCGTACAGCCACGACGAGCCGGCGACGTACGCGCCCACCGGGTCGGCGAGGAAGTCCTCCGGTGACCGGGCGACGAGCACGCGCTCAGTCGACGAAGAAGTCGGGGAACAGCTGCGCCTTCGGGTCGACCGCGTAGTGCGACAGATCGGTCACCCCTTCGGAGGCGAGGACCTCGTCGTCGATGAAGAAGTTGCCGGTGTTCGCCGGGTCCCGGGAGTCGCGGGTGAGGATGGCGTGCGCGGCGTCCGCCATGATCTCCGGCTTGCGCGCCGCCTGGATCATCGAGTCGCCGCCGAGGAGGTTCTGCACCGCGGCGGTCGCGATCACCGTGCGCGGCCAGAACGCGTTGACGGCGATGTGCTTCGGCTTGAGCTCCTCGGCCATCCCGAGAACGCACATGCTCATGCCGAACTTCGCCATCGTGTAGGCCACGTGCGGGCCGAACCACTTGGCCTTCATCGACAGCGGCGGCGAGTTGTTGAGGATGTGCCCGTTCTCGCTCTTGGCGAGGTAGGGGATGCACGCCTGCGAGCAGGCGAACGTCCCGCGGGTGTTGATCCCGTGCATCAGGTCGTAGCGCTTCATCGGCGTCTCGAGGGTGCCGGTGAGCGAGAGCGCGCTGGCGTTGTTCACCAGGACGTCGATCCCGCCGAAGGTCTTCACCGCCTGCTCGACGGCGGCGTGGATGGAGCCCTCGTCACGCACGTCGACGACGCACGCCAGCGCCTTGCCGCCGGCCGCCTCGACCGCCTTGGCTGCTTCGTGGATGGTGCCCGGGAGCTTGGGGTGCGGCTCGGCGCTCTTGGCGGCGATGACGATGTTGGCGCCGTCGCGCGCAGCTCGGAGAGCGATGGCCAGGCCGATCCCGCGAGAGGATCCGGTGATGAACAGGGTGCGACCCTTGAGGGTGCGGGTGCTCGAAGCGGTCATGCCCCCTTCCTAGGCTTCGGACGCGGCGGCTACCAGTGCGACCGATGATGCCGGATAGCGACGCGTAGCGGAGCGACCGCGTG
>JAMFST010001023.1 GCA_026225435.1 Labilithrix luteola | reverse complement strand
TCGGTAGAGGAGAGCGCCGAGAGCTCGCGCTCGACGGATAGCGTGTGATCGACCCACCAGCTCGAACGCTCCATCGACCGCACCGCGCCGAAGGCGATCAGGGTGGTGACGGCCAGGACGACGAGGGTGACGGCGAACGCCGTGCGAGCGGCTCGCTTGGCGACGACCGGCCGCTCCGGGCTCACGAGCGCAGATGCGGTGAGTCGGTATGCACGTGCCACCCTCCCACGAGCTGACGACAAGTCAATCGGCCGCGCTCCGAGGCCGACGCGCTCGCTCGGCTCCACGGGCTCCACGCGCCTGCCGTGCCTGCACTAGCGGAGCATCGACCGGGTCGTATCCGCGTAAGTGGCCGACACTGCAGCGTGACGCTGCAGACCCAGACCGCAATCGTGTAAAGCTGACGGTTGAGTCAGCGCGCCTGCAGTAGCGTCCTCCAGGTCTCGGGGTGGGGCGCAGATGTCGAACCGTACATTGGTACAGACGCTCCGCGGCGCGCGCTTCGGGCCGTGCGCATGACCAACCCACTACGCCTGCTCCTCGTCGAGGACTCGGAGACGGACGCCAAGCTGCTCTTGCTCGCGCTCGGTCGCACGGGCTTCGCGGTGGACCACCTCCGCGTCGACGACGCCGCCGCGATGAGCGCAGCGCTCTCGAAGGGCCCCTTCGACCTGGTCATCAGCGACTGGTCGATGCCGCGCTTCAGCGCGCTCGCCGCTCTCGAGCTGGCCAGGGTGGGGGCGCCCGGCGTGCCCTTCATCATCGTCTCCGGCACCATCGGAGAGGAGCGGGCGATCCAGGCGATGCGCGGCGGCGCCACCGACTTCGTGCTCAAGGGCAACCTCGAACGCTTGCCTCTCTCCATCGAGCGGAGTCTCCGCGAGGCGAAGGCCGGCGCCGCTCACCGTCTGGCCGACAAGGCTCTGCGCGAGAGCGAAGCGCGCTTCCGTCGCCTGAGCGAGGCGGGCATCGCCGGCATCCTCGTCGCCGACATCGACGGGACGATCCTGGAGGCGAACGACGCCTACCTGGCCATGATCGGCTACTCCCGTGACGACCTCGCGCGCGGCCTCAACTGGCGAGAGCTCACGCCCGCCGAGCATCGCGCGCCGTCGGCCATGAGGCTGCGCCAGCTCGACGAGGACGGCGTCTCGCCTCCGTACGAGATCGAGTCGATCCGCAAGGACGGGAGCCGCGTCCCTCTCCTCGCGGGCGCCGCGATGCTCGACAGTACGCAGCTCATCGCGTGCGTCGCCGACCTCACGTCGCGCAATCAAGCGGAGGCGGGGCGCCTGGAGGCAGAGCGAGCGCTGCGGCGCAGCGAGGAGCAGCTGCAGCAGTCGCAGAAGATGGAAGCGGTGGGACGCCTCGCCGGTGGCGTCGCCCACGACTTCAACAACGTCCTGTCCGTCATCCTCTCGTACTCCGAGCTGTTGCTGTCGGCCTTGCCGGCCGGTGTGCCCATGGTGGACGACGTGGGCGAGATTCGCAAAGCCGCGACCCGCGCGGCGGGGCTCACCCAGCAGCTCCTCGTCTTCAGCCGTCGGCACGTGGTCGTGCCCCAGGTGATCGACGCCAACGACGTCATCACGCGCATGATGGCGATGCTGGGGCGCATCCTCGGGGAAGACGTCGAGCTCATCGTGCTCCCCTGTCGAGCAGACACGCGGGTGCTCGCCGATCCGACCAATCTCGAGCAGGTCGTCATCAACCTGATCGTGAACGCGCGCGACGCCATGCCGACGGGCGGGAAGCTGACCATCGAGACGGCGAACGTCGTCCTCGACGAGCGACCCGTGACCGGGCGCCCGGGTACGGCCAGTGGCCCGCACGTGGTGATCAGCGTGCGCGACACCGGTACGGGGATGAGCCGTGAGCTGCAGGCACGCATCTTCGAGCCGTTCTTCACCACCAAGGACGTCGGCAAGGGGACGGGGCTCGGGCTCTCGACGGTGTTCGGGGTGGTCCAGCGGAGCCACGGCTTCCTCGAGGTCGAGAGCGAGGTCGGCGAAGGGACGACGCTCCGCGTCTTCCTCCCCCGGGTCGAGGCCGAGCTGGCCGTGCCACACTCGCCGTCGGTCCCCGTCACGGTTGACGGTACCGAGACGATCCTCGTGGTGGAAGACGAGGATCAGGTCCGCACGGTCATCGTGGCCATCCTCCGTCGCCACGGATACCGGGTGATCGCCGCGCGCCACCCGGGTGAAGCCCTGCTCATGGCCGAGCAGACACCGGAGGAGATCCATCTCCTGCTGACCGACGTGGTGCTGCCGCAGATGAGCGGCCCGTCCTTGGCCAAGCGGCTCGTCGGGCTCCGGCCTGGCCTCCAGGTCCTCTTCATGTCGGGGTACACCGATGACATCCTCGTCCGCCACGGCGTGCACGAGTCGGGGCCGGCCTTCCTGCAGAAGCCCATCACGCCGTCGACGCTGCTCGGCACCCTGCGCGCCATGCTCGACGACGGCGACGCTCCCTGACCTGCACTCGAGCGCCTCAGGCGGCCGAGCCACAGATGCGCTTGGCCATCGTTCGCAACGAGCGTATGACCGTACCTCCACAAGAGGACGAAGCGTCCAAGGGGGACACGCCATGAAGACGACGAGATTCGCTGGTTCCGTGATGATCGGCGGCCTGCTGTTGCTCACTGCCGCATGCGGCAAGAGCAAGGCCCTCACCACGGTCGAGCAGTATCAGGCCGAGACGTGCGCGTGTAAGGACACGGCCTGCGTCACCGCCGCGGCCAAGAAGTTCTCCGACAACGCCCAGGATATGGCCAGCGCCCACAGCAACGAGGCCGACGCCATCACCAAGGCCACGTCGGCCGCCGCCGAGTGCACGACGAAGATCGCCATGGCGAGCGTGCCGGCGATGCCGGGCATGGCGAAGTAGAGAGCCGTCGCGCGGCGGGACGAGCGGCGCGTGCGCAGGCTCGACCCGCCGAGCGCGGTCAGGGCATCGAGACCACGTTCTCGGGCACCCAGTGCCGGCTCGTCCTTGGCAGATGTCGTGCATCGATGTTCCATGAACCGATGTCCGCCATAGCCCCGAGCTATTCCTCACCGCCCTCCTATGATCTGGTGCAGCTCCGCTACGTGCGCGCCATCGCCGAGCTGGGGAGCATGACGGCGGCGGCCCGCAGCCTGCGGGTCAGTCAGCCCACCCTGAGCAACGCGGTGAGCGAGCTGGAAGGCCGCCTGGGCACCTCGCTCTTTCTCCGCGGCGCGCGCGGGGTGACGCCGACCGCCTCGGGCAAGGCGCTCGCTCGCGCCGCCGACGAGATCTTCGCCCGCATCCGCCAGACCGACGAGGAGATGCGCGGCATCGAGGCGTCGCCCGCCGGCCGCTTCGTCCTCGGCTGCTACCACTCCTTCGGCGCGCTCTTCTTGCCGGAGATGATCAAGGGGCTGGCGGTGCGCGCGCCCGCCATCGAGGTTTCGTTCTGGGAAGGGATCGGGCCGCACGTGGTCGACGCCGTCCTCGATCGCACGGTGCACTTCGGCGTGGGGGTCGGCTCGGCGAACGCGGTGCGGCCGCACCCCGAGCTGGTGGTGGTGCCGCTCTTCCGCGACGTGATGACCGCGCTGTGCACGCGCGATCAGAAGGCGCCGCCGTCGCAGCTCTTCTACGTGCCGCGCATCGCCCTGTCCGAGCGGGTGCTGAGCGCGATGGCCGCGCAGGGGAAGCTGCCCGAGCGGGTGGTGGCCTGCGGAGACCTCGAGCTGGTGAAGAGCCTCGTGCTCGCCGGGGCGGGGAGCGGCATCCTCCCCTGGCGGGTGGCCATCGAGGGGAGCACGCGCAGCACGCGCCCGCCGGTACGACTGCTGGACCGGAAGCTGCCCTTCGAGGTCGATGTCGGCTGCCTCTTCTACCGGGCCGATCTGCACCGCACGCGCGGCACGTTGCTCCTGCGCGACGAGATCGTCAGGCGGGGACGCGAGCTGGATGCGGTGCCGCTTCCGCAGGGGGTCGGCCGGCTGCAACACCGCGCCGAGCTACCGAGTCTCCCGTCCAGAGCGCGACGCTGAACGCCGTCAGGAGGAGCACGCTGTACTCCATCCCGTTTTCTCCCGGCCCCTGGATGAACCAGTGGCCCCAGTGGGTGATGTACACGCCGAGGCCGAGGATGCCCATGTGAGCGGCGCAGGCCGGGACCACCAGCCTTCGCGCGAGGATGCCGGCGGTGGCGAGGAGCTGCGTCACCATGGCGCTCCACACGAGGACGACGCCGCAGGGGAAGCCGTGATGCTCCATCCCGGCGCCGAAGTCGCGCATGCCTTCGAGGTCCCAGGTGACGAAGGGGTGGAGCGCGTGGAAGGAGACGTTCACCGCGGCGATGCAGGCGGGCAAGGCGACGGCGATGGCAGGGGAGAGGAGCGGTCCGCCGCACCGGCGCGGATCGGCCAGGAAGAACGAGGTGAGGTACACGAGGAGGAGCACGTCGAGCTCGATGCCAGGGTGCCCCTCCTCCGAGCCGCCACCGAGGGCATACCAGGCCGGCCCC
>JAMFST010000118.1 GCA_026225435.1 Labilithrix luteola | reverse complement strand
TCACCGACGGCGGCGTGAGCGAGAGCGACGGTGAAGGGGCGGGGCGCGACGGGGGCGGAACCGGGATGATGTGCGGCAGGCGCGGGTCGTTTCGGAGGTCGTCCTCGTCGTCGATCCCCGAGCTCGCGCCGTCGTCGAGCGCATCGGCGCAGGCGGCGCGGAAGACGGCGACCGGCACCGGCTTGTCGAAGGCGCGCACCGCTCCGAGCGCTACGTAGTCGTCCATCTCCTCCTGCAGCGCGAACGTCCCCATCACGAGCAGGGGGATGCGCTCGGTGCGCGGATCGCCCAGCAGCCGCACGACCAGCTCCTTGGCGCGCGGCACGTCGACGTCGACGACGATCAGATCGGGGTGCGAGGTGATGATGGCTTCGCGGGCGCGACGCAGGTTCTCGGTGCGCGAGCGGCGAAAGCGGAGGCCGCGCGCGGTGCTGCCGCGACCGACCAGCTCGAGAGCGCGCTCGTCCCCGACGATGAAGACGCCCACGGTCCCGGCCTGCGCTTCGGGGCGCGCGCTGGCCGCCGCGTGGCTGTTGATCGTCGAGGCGAAGTCCGGCGCGGTCTTGCGCAGCATGCGCAGGTCGTCCGCGTCGTCCTGCTGGCGGCTCCACATCTCGAAGGCCCGCGCGATCTCGTCCAGACCGACGCTCGCGTCGTCCGCCTCGAGGACCGTCCGGCCACGCTTGCGGCGCGACAGCACGACCGGCTCGTCAACCTGCGCGACGAGCACCTGAGCCGCGCCGCTTTGCGGGTTTTTCCCCATGTAAGGCCGAGTACCACGAGCCGTTTTGCCCGGCCCACTTTGCGGGGAAGCGAGCGCGACGAGAGGCGCGAGCAACTTCCTGCGCGCACGGTCGAAGGGCGCTTCGTGATGACAATCGCCCAGGAAATGAACGTCGTGCGGACCCTGATGTCCCTCGACCGACGGGAAGTGAAGCTGCAGCTCGCCACGTTGCTCGAGATCCTCCCGCCGCTCGCGCACGCGCACGCGGAGGTTGTCCACGAGATGGCTGCGGCGGAGCTGCGGGAGCTGCGCGCGTTCTCCGAATGGCTGGAGCGCTTGGCGCCGTACGGAGATGAGGAGTCGAGCCAGCTGCTGCGGGAGTACGCCGCGGAGTTCAGGGAAAACCCCGAGCCTCACTCCTCCGTGAACGGGCTCGGCCTGCGGTGCACCATCTCGTAGTGATGCCGTCGGCACTTCACGCTGTGCGCCACGCGAAGGCGGGGGCAGCCCTCGCTGGTGCACGGCGAGCCCGCCTCGGGGCCGAGCGTGGCGTACCACTTCGCGTGCAGCCGCCTCCAATAGCTCGGCGGGTTCTCGTAGCGGAGACGTCGATACGGCTCGTGCCCTGGCGCGAGCCAGAAGAGACCGCGGGCGTGGGCCAGCGCTCGGCGGACGAAGTCGTCGAGAGACGTGGCGATGACCGCAGCCTCGCCGAGGGTCTCGTGGTCGCACTCGAGCCAGTCGTGCGTGCCGTCGGGATTCGGCACCAGGTCGACGCCGACGTACTTGCCGTCCGACAGATCGACGACGGCGAGCCACGTTCGTGGCGCCAAGTCTTCCGTGCCGTCGCCCGCTTGCAGCTCGGCGATGGGACGCATGGCATCGGGGGCCAGAAAGCGATGGCGGCTGTCCGCCAGAGAGATG
Source organism: Labilithrix luteola (assembly GCA_026225435.1). Lineage (GTDB taxonomy): Bacteria > Myxococcota_A > Polyangia > Polyangiales > Polyangiaceae > JAMFST01. Next base: position 514 of record JAMFST010000118.1, on the reverse strand, counting down.
CCCTGGGCGCATCGATGAGGCGCGGCCAGATCCGGAGGAAGCGGACGGCCAAGCCGCTCTTCGAGGCTCGCGATCTTCGCCGCGGCATCCGCGGAGGGCGGTGACCAGGTGCCGGGCGGAAGCTCGTCGAGGATGCTCATCGCCCGCCGGCCTCGTTGGTGAAGGTCACCGCACCTCCCCCGTTCTCGCCGGAGGAAGCGGCACGTAGATCACGCCGGCGTACTCGCGCTTGTTGTACGCGTCGGAGTTGGTGAGGTGGCCGTCGAAGGCGCTCACCTTGGCTACGACGGTCCCGTCGCGGAACACGAGCTGAAGACCGTGCTCGACTTCCCAGTCGCAGTTGCACTCGATCGAGAGGTACCAACCGTCCTCGGCGTCGCCCTTGTTCCGCCGCTTCACCCGCAGCTTCTGGCCGATGTACACGTGCGACCAGATGTCACTCGGCTCGGCGAGGTGCACGTCGATGGGGCCATCGTCCGCGTAGAGGACCTTGGTCTCCTCGCAGAACTGCACC
>JAMFST010001022.1 GCA_026225435.1 Labilithrix luteola | reverse complement strand
TTGCCCAGCAGCTCCAGGAGCTCTTCGGCTCGCCGACGGCGCACGACGACAGCTCGCAGGTGTCGAGCATCCGCACCAACCTGGTGCAGCTGGCCGACCAGCTCATTCACCTGCTGACGCAGACGGCCGACAAGGCGCTGCTGCAGAAGGAGCTCGAGGTCGCGCGCGTCGTGCAGAAGCTGCTCGTCCCCTCCGACGGGGTCATCGAGCTGCCGCTGTTGCGCGTCGCCGGGCACTTCCAGCCGGCCAGCGAGTGCGGCGGCGACTGGTGGTCGGTCTACCAGGAGGCCGGGGGTCGCGAGCTGGTGATCATCGGCGACGTGACCGGTCACGGCATCTCCTCGGCGATCATCACCGGCGCGGCGAAGGCCTCCTGCGATCTCGCGCACCACATGACCGAGGGGCGCGTCGGTCCGGGCGAGCTGCTCAAGCTGATGAACGTGGCCATCCACCAGACGGCCCAGCGCCAGATCATGATGACCTGCGCCGCCGGCAGCTTCGACCCGGCGAGCCGCCAGCTGCTGCTCGCCAACGCGGGGCATCCGTTTCCGCTCCTCGTGCGCGACGGCGCCGTGCGTTCGCTGATGGCGCACGGGCAACCGCTCGGCTCCGCGTCAGGCTCGACGTACGAGACGGTCGCCGTCCCCTACGTGTCGAAGGACGTCCTCGTCTGGTTCACCGACGGCATCATCGAGTGCGAGAACGAGCGCGGTGAGCCGTTCGGCGACAAGCGCCTGCGCCTCCTCTGCCAGCGCCACGCTCCTGGCGGAGCCGAGGCGGTACGCGACGCGGTCGTCAGCGCCTTGCACGCCCATCGCGGATCGCGCGCGCAGGTGGACGACATCACCCTCGTCGTCGCCCAGGTCGGCTGATCGCCACGCCGCCTCGCCCGTCATTCACGTCCGCGTCGCTCACGTCATCAAGCCGTTCAGGGGGATTCACCATGCAGGTTCAGTCGCTGGATTACGATCTGGAATCGACGCTCTGGTCCACCTCGACGTTCCCCGAGCTCGATTCGGCCAGGACGCTGGTGCTCGTCTTCGGGGCGCCCGAGGTCCTGGCGTCGCCCGCGAGCGTGCAGCAGCTGGCGATGGCCTATCCGCGATCGGTGGTGGTCGGCTGCTCCAGCGCCGGCGAGATCCACGGCGGCGTGGTGAAGGATCACTCGCTGTCGGTGACCGTGACGCGCTTCGACAAGACGGATCTCGCGCTCGCCTCGCTGGAGGTGAAGGGGCCGGCCGACTCGTTCGCCACCGGCGCGGCGCTCGCGCGCAAGCTGGCGACGCGTGCCGATCTGCGCGGCGTGCTCATCCTCAGCGAGGGGATGAACGTGAACGGGTCGGAGCTGCTGCGCGGGGTGAACAGCATCCTCGACGACAGCATCGTCGTGACCGGCGGCCTCTCCGGAGACGGCTACCGCTTCAAGGAGACGTGGGTCTCGACCGGCGCGCAGGTGAAGTCGAACCAGGTCGCCGCCGTCGGCTTCTACGGCGAGTACGTGCAGATCGGCCACGGGTCGAAGGGCGGGTGGGATCGCTTCGGCCCGGAGCGGGTGGTGACGCGGAGCGAAGCGAACGTGCTCTTCGAGCTCGATGGCAAGCCGGCGCTCGCTCTGTACAAGGAGTACCTCGGCGACAAGGCGAAAGATCTGCCGGCGTCGGGGCTCTTGTTCCCGCTGTCGATGCGGGCTTCGTCGAAGGACGACAAGTTCCTCGTGCGCACGTTGCTCGCGGTGGACCACGAGAAGAACTCGCTGACGTTCGCCGGCGACAGCCCCAAGGGGAACCTCGTGCAGTTGATGCGCGCGAACTTCGAGCGGCTCATCGGCGGCGCCGGTGAAGCGACGGCGATGGCGCTGAGCACCGG
>JAMFST010001021.1 GCA_026225435.1 Labilithrix luteola | reverse complement strand
GTTCTCGGCCGCCTCTCCGCTCGATGACGGCCCGCCCACCCGCATCTTCGATCTGGCAGCGAAGTGGATCGAGGCGCACAGGAGCGAGCGCTTCCTCCTGGTGCTCCACGCGCGCGGTGGCCATCCGCCGTGGCCAACGTCCGCCGACGTTCTCAAGGGGCTGCCACCGGCGGCCTACGCGGGGGCGCTGGAACCGGCGCAGGCCGCCGACCTGCTCACCCACGCGCGCAAGTCGCCGAGCACGCTCCACTTCGGCGATCCCGATCGCATCCGCGCCTTCGCCCTCTACGACCAGGCGACCGCCGCACACGACGCCGGTCTCGGCCGGCTCGTCGCCGCGCTCAAGACCGCCGGTCGCAGCGCCGACACCGCGCTGGTCGTCACCTCGGACATCGGCGTCGACGAGGCGGCCAAGGTCCCCTTCGGCGACGGCGACGGTCTCGAGGAGGCCGCGCTCGACATCCCCCTGGTCCTCTCCGTCCCCGCGTCTTCCTTCGTACAGAAGGTACAGGTGCCGACCTCGTCCGAGGACGTCGCGCGGACGGTGCTCGATCTGCTCGCCCTCGCGCCGCCGTCGTCGTTCGGCGGCCACAGCTTGCTGCAGGCGCTCCGTCCGCGTGCGGACCCGGCCGGTCGCTTCCAGCTCGCCACCCTGGGCGACAAGTTCTCGCTGCGCTGGCGCGACTTCGTCCTCGACGGCACCGGCACGCGCGAGACCAAGCTGTGCGATCTCTCGCTCGAGCCCTCCTGCTCCACCGACGTGCGCGCCTCCTACGGCATCACCACCGAGATCCTCCGCGAGGCCGCCATCGACATCTTCGTCGGCGACCACCCGGGGGTGCCGACCGGCCCGCGTGTCGCTGCCGCTCTCGATGCGACCACGCTCGCGGCGCTCAAGGCCTGGGGGCGGTGAGCGGAGGCGTCACGGACTCTTCCGCCGTCGCGGCCATCGAGGCGGGCGGCTCGGAGGCTTCTTCGCCGGTGGAGCGCTGCTGATCGGCGCGGGAGCGCTGGCCTCGGCGAGGGGGGCGAGCGCGCTCGCTTCGGGGGCGTCCGGTGACGCCGAGCCCACCACGCTGGCCGCGTCCGGATCGACGAGCGCCAGCGCGCCGCTGTCCTCGGTCTCCGTCGTGGATCCTCGTGCGCGCAGCGACACGACGACCACCACGGCCGCCGCCAGGAGCAGCAGCACGCCGGCCGCCACCAGCGCCGCGATGCGCAGCCGCTGATCGCGCCGCACGAACACCTCGTTGATCGTCTCGTCCGCCAGCTGCGCGTCCGGCACCGTCACCATCGGCGCTCGCCGTCCCGGGACCGCCGGCCGCCGCTTGGCCGCCGTGTCCTCTCCGGCCGCCGCCACCCAGTGACCGATCTCCGCGGGCTCCGCCGGCTGGATGCAGGCAGCCAGCTCCGCCGCCATCTCCGCCCCCGTCGCGTACCGATCCGCCGGGTTGCGCGAGAGCGAGCGCAGCACCAGCTGCTCGAGCGCCAGCGGCACGTTCGAGGCGTACCGGCTGGGCGGCTCGATCGGCCCCTTGAGCACCTTCTCGATCGTCGTCGCCCCGTCGGGGCTATCGAACAGCCGCCGCGACGCGATCAGCTCCCAGAGCACCACGCCGACGGCGTACAGGTCGGAGCGTGGCGTCACCGGCTCGAGCGCCAGCTGCTCCGGCGCCATGTACGCCAGCTTCCCTTTCAGCTCGCCGATCGAGGTGCTCTGCAGCCTACCTTCCGCCTTGGCCACGCCGAAATCGAGCAGCCGCGCGCGCCCGTCAGTCCCCACCATGATGTTCGGCAGCGACACGTCGCGGTGCACGATCCCGAGCGGCGCACCGTTCTCGTCGACCGCCTCGTGCGCCGCGTGCAGCCCCTCGAGCGCCCCCACCACGATGGCCGACACGATCGACAGCGGGATCGGCTCGCGCGTCTTCTGCGCCCGGCGCAGGAAGAAGGCCAGCGTCTCGCCGTCCACGTACTCCATCACCACGAACAGCTCGTTCTCGGTGCGGATGACGTCGAGCACGCCGATCACGTTGGGGTGGCGGATGCGGCTCACCAGGCGCGCCTCGTCGGCCAGCATCGCCAGCGCCTCGTCGTTGCTCCGGTCGGCGCGCATGCGCTTCACCGCCACCAGCCGGGTGCCCCCGCGGCCGTCGTCGGTGGTGGCGTAGTCGACCTGGCCGAAGCCTCCGGCGGCGATGGTGCCGTGGAGGGAGTACGGGCCGATGCGCACGGGAGCTCGGTCCGGCGCGCCTAGAAGCGGCCCGGCCGGCCGGCACCGGTCACGGGCGCGACAAACCCGGCAAGAACCCCCGTCCTCGGCATGGATCGAAGGTACCGCAGCTCGCCGCTTACAAGCCCGGAAACCCGTGATAGAACGTCGCCAAGAGCCGAAAAGCTCCGGAGAGATGACCGAGTGGCCGAAGGTGCTTGATTGGAAATCAAGTGTGCCCGCAAGGGTACCTAGGGTTCGAATCCCTATCTCTCCGCTGACTTTCCCCTGAAAACGACCCGGATGGCGCGACGGCACGACCCGTCGCCTGCCCCACCCGCACCCGGGGGCGTCTTCGGCTGGCCGCGCTTCAGCTCGGCGAAGCGCAGGCTGGGCCGGTCACTCGCGCCGGTGAACGATGAACAGGTAGTACCGGCAGGCGTGCTTGGTGTGGTTGACCAGGCGGTAGTTCCCGCGGATCTGGAAGTACATGGCGTCGGCCTCGTCCAGGCTGTACGTCACGTTCTCCATCTCGACGGTCAGCTTCCCCTCGCTGACGACCACGTACTTGTCCGTCCTCGTGCCCGGGTGGCGCAAGCCTTCGAACACCTG
>JAMFST010001020.1 GCA_026225435.1 Labilithrix luteola | reverse complement strand
GTCTTGTCGATCTTGATCTCCTTGCGATCGGTGCCGTGCTCGTTGCGCCGCGCCAGGACGTGGAAGGTGTTGTGCCAGCCGCCGAGAATCGCCAGGTAACCGGTGGCGTTGGTGTAGCTGAGGGAGGTCGCGTAGGAGTGGCCGTCCCCCCAGAACTCACCTTTCAGGTCCCCTTCGTCGGTGTCGGCGATGGCGTCGAACTCGATGCGGGCGTTGACCGGAAGGACGCGATTGAGCCAGACACCGTGGTTCTTGGCGTGGCTGCCACAGAGCTTCCCCTTCTCCAGGTGCCAGGCGCGGGGGTCGGTCGGGAGCCAGTCGGGGCCGAGCTCGTTGACCGCCTCGCCGGCAGACTCGCCGCCGTCCTCGTTCAGGCCGGGAACCTCGAGCTCGCGGGTGACGACGGAGCCGTCGGGGAGGCGCATCCGCAGGACGTGGGAGGCATCGACCTCGGCGACGGACGCACGCGAGGAGTGCCCCGCGTCGAAGGCGGCGAGCGCTCCGTCGGTGACGTCGAGCGCGCGGGAAGCGACCGCGGCGTCGCTGCCGCTGGCGGCGCCGGTGACCGGCCGGCGGTCGAAGTTGTCCTCGAACACGCCGGACATGAGCGGACCGGAGGGGCGCTCGTCCTTGTCGTGGGTGATGGCCGCCACCGGCGCGCCGGCGTCCGACGGGGTGCTGTTGCCCGGCGGCACGCACGCGGCGCTGACGGCGCTGGCAGTCAAAGCGACCAGGCCAGCCAGGGAACGAGCGGAGACCAGCTTGGGGGACGGCGCCTTCACGGGGCGCTGGCTTACCACGCTTTTACGGGGCGCGCCGGGTCCACGGCCGGGCTGGATTGGTGTAAACACGGCGGCGGCATGCACCCGATCCTCTTTCGCATCCCGCTTCCGCACACGCCTCTCAAGTTCTGGTGGGCGCTCGCAGCGGTGGCTCTCTTCGCCGTCATCAGCGCGGCGCTGGGCCTGCGCTCGAAGGACCGCACGCAGATCGGCACGGGGCTCTTCGTGGCCGTCGCCGCCGGCGCCGTCGCCTGGTTCGTCCGCACCAAGACCTTCGATGCGCCGGATCTGCCGCTCTACTCGTACGGCGTGATGCTCGGCCTCTCGCTGGTCATCGGCTGGTACCTCACGCTCACCCTCTCCGAGCGCGACGGGCTGCCGAAGGACACGATGGCCAACTGCTACGTCATCACCGCGATCGCGGCGGTGATCGGCTCCCGCGTCCTGTACATCCTGACCAACCTCGACGAGTTCCACAGCTTCCAGGACTGCTTCGACGTCCGCCGCGGCGGGCTGGTCGCCTACGGCGGCTTCCTCGGCGGGTTCCTCGGCAGCTGGCTCTTCGTCCAACGGCACCGCATCCGCATCATGGCGTGGGCCGACGACGTCGCCCCTAGCCTCGCGGCCGGCCTCTTCGTCACCCGCATCGGCTGCTACCTGTTCGGCTGCGACTTCGGCAAGCGCCTGGGCGACGACGCGCCGGGCTGGTTGAAGAAGATCGGCACCTTCCCGCACTGGCCCGCCGGCACGGTCAACGTCGGCGACGGCTCGCCCGCCTACGTCCGCCACCTCGACGAGCTGCGCAACACGCCGCTGGTCTCCGAGCTGACCCGCACCAACGCTTCCCTGCCGGTCCACCCGACGCAGATCTACGAGTCGCTCGTCGGGCTGGCGTTGCTGGTGCTCTGCCTCTCGGCGCGCAAGACGCAGCGCTTCCGCGGGCAGATCTTCCTCCTCTTCGTCTTCGCCTACGGATATGCGCGCTTCCTCCTCGAGATCCTGCGCGACGACACCGAGCGCGGCTCGTTCGGGCCGCTGTTCGGCGAGCACCTGTACATTCCGTTCTGTCTCGCGGTGATGGCCATCGCCTTCGACTACGGCATCGTCCTCGGCATCAAGAACCACACCGCGCGCCTCGTGGCCCGCGTGCTCGCCTTCGTGCCGGTCATCGCCGTCTACCTCGCGCTGAAGCCGGAGTCGTTCGGCTCCACCATCCTGACGCAGCTCTCCACCAGCCAGTGGATCGGCATGATCACCGCCGTGCTCGCCGGCTTCTTCTACGCACAGCTCTGGAGCGAGTCGTACAAGAGCCCCCTGCTGGCGATGAGCCTCGGCGAAGGGGGCGAGGAGCCGAACGAGACTGTCGCCGAGGCTGCCGAGGCGCGCGCCGAGGAAGAGGACGACGACGAGACGGCCGGCGACGCCGAACCTGCGCCGCAGAAGTGATCGTCCGGAGCCGCCGCGAGACCATCCGGCTCGGGCGGCGGATCGCCGGGAATCTCCGGCCGGGCGACCTCGTGCTTCTCAGCGGGCCGCTCGGCGCGGGCAAATCGTTCCTCGCCCGGGCCATCGCCCGGGCGCTCGGTGTGCCCGCGCGGACCCGCGTGACCAGCCCCACCTTCACCCTCGTGCACGAGTACGCGGTACCCGCGCCAAGCTACGGACCTGGCCTCCTCCTCCACGTGGATCTCTACCGGCTGGTCGGCAGCGAGTCGTTCCTCGACGAGGTGCGGCGTCTCGGCCTGCGCGAGCAGCGCGGTGACGGCGCGCTCCTGCTCGTCGAGTGGGGTGAGTCGGAGACCGCGCGCACCGCGCTCGGAGCGCCGGCGGATCTCGAGGTGGAGATCGCGCGATCGACGTCGAGCGATCACGCTCGCGAGGTGACCCTGCGCGGCGAGCGCGCGAACGCGGTCCTGAACGCGCCGGCATGAGCGAGCCGCGCGACAACGACCTGTGGTTGATCGGGCTGCTCTCGCTCGCCATCGGTGCCTTCTTCGTCGGCTCGTTGATCCGGGTGACGCGCGAGGAGCCGCAGCGGGTCGCGGGCGCGCTGCGTCTCGCCGGGACCACGGTGGACGTCGACGTGGAGCGCGCCACCGGCCACCTCACCCTGCGCAACCACGACGGGTCGGAGCTCCTCGAGGCCGATCTCGGCCTGTGGATCGACGGTGAGGTCCGCCAGCTGGCGCTCCGCGCGACGCAGATCGATCTGGTCGACAAGCGCACGGTCGAAGCGCACTTTCCTCTGGTGCTGCCGAGTGGGCGGACGCACGCCGTGCTCCGCCTCTCGCTGCAGACCGGCGCCAGCGATCTGCTGGTCGCCTCGCTGGCCGTGAGCGGGCGCACCGGCGCAGCGGACGATCCGACGGTCGCTCCGACGCTGGCCTTCTCCGCGTCGGGTAAGCCGCTCTTCGTCTCCGGCGTCGGCGAGATCGACGATCTCGGCACCGTCGCCGGCACCGCGCTCACCTTCGAGCGCGAAGGGCGAGCGCTCGGCCTGGTGTCGTCACGCGGTGGCCTCTCGATCGACGTCGCCGGCGAGATCGATCACGAGCTGCACGTGCAGGCGGTGCCGCCGTCGAGCGACGTGACCTTGCAACCGTCGGCGACGGATCTCGCGCTGGTGGTCACGGCGCCGGGCGCCGCATCGGACGTGTGGGGCGCGGTGTACGGCTTTGCCGGGGCGCGCACGGGCCTGGTGCGCGGCTTCGTCACCGGCACCACGCCCAACCAGGCATCGACCGTGTACGGCATGGGCGAGGAGAGCGCCTCCGACGTGCGCGTCACCACCGGCGCCGACGGCCGCTTCTCGTTCCAGGCGCCGCGCTCCGTCACCCACTGGTACGCCGCGCTCGACCCGAGCCGCACCAGCCCCGCGGTCGACTACCGCCCGGGCGCCGGCTTCGACATGAAGCTCGACGTCTCCCCCGGCGGCGAGCTGGTGGTCCGCATCGAGGACGGCGACACCCACGAGCCGCTGACCGCGCGGCTCATCGTCCACGGCATCGACGGCACGCTCGATCCGAGCTTCGGCCCGGACTACCGCGCGACCGGCGCCGGCCCACTCATCGACGCGCGCGGAGGCGACGTGGTGACGCCACTCCCCGCCGGCAAGTACCGCGTCGCCGCGACGCGCGGTCTCGAGTGGAGCATCGACGCCGAGACGGTGGAGATCTTGCCGGGCCGCCAGGCCAAGCTGACCTTGCGCCCGCGCCACGTGATCCCCACGCCGGGGGAGATCGATTGCGATCTCCACGTGCACGCGCGCCCCAGCTTCGACTCGCCGGTGAGCCCGGAGGATCGCATCGTCTCGCTGGTCGCCGCCGGGATCGAGTTCGCCATTCCCACGGAGCACAACCTGATCGGCGACTACACGGTGCCGCTGGCGACGCTGGAGATGAACCGCGAGCTGGCGACGGTGACCGGCACCGAGGTGACGACGTTCTCCCCCAGCTTCGGCCACTTCGGCGTCTTCCCGCTGCCGGCCGACGCGAAGATTCCGTACAGCCACAGCACGCTGGGGGCGATCTTCGCCGCCGCCAAGAAGGGCAGCGATCCGGATCGCGTCCTCGTCGTCCACCACCCGCGCCTCGGCAAGGGGCTCGGCTACTTCGGCATCGCCGGCTTCGATCCGGGCGGGCGTGGAGACAAGCCGAAGGTGCCGGCGACCATGCGCACCGACTTCGACGCCGTCGAGGTGTACAACGGCTACGAGTTCGCCGACGCGCCCAAGGTCGAGTCGGTCATGCGCGACTACTACGCGCTCCTCGATCTCGGTCGCTACGCCGCCACCGGCAGCAGCGACTCGCACCGCATCCAGTACCAGTGGGCGGGCTACCCCCGCACGATGGCGGTCGTCGGTGACGAGGCGGGAGGAGACGGGACGGCGCCGATCGATACGCAAGCCGTCGTGAGTGCGCTCCGGAAGGGGCACTCGTTCGTGACGAGCGGGCCGATGATCGAGCTCATGCTCG
>JAMFST010001019.1 GCA_026225435.1 Labilithrix luteola | reverse complement strand
CGGGCCAGATGTACCGCTTCAAGGTCGAGCGCAACGACGGCAAGACCGTGAAATTCTCGGTGAATGGCGTCGAGTACCTGAATTATCCGGACACCGACCCGTTGAAAGGTGGTGGGCACGACCACTTCGCCTTCAACGACTGGGACGCGCGCGTCTGCTTCGACAACGTCAAAGTCACGCCGTTGCCTTAGCGACGCGCAGCGGAGTGTCCGCGTGGGGTGGGCCCCCGTAGGGGCGGGGAGGCGCGTGCCTCCCCGACATGAGTGTGCTCTGCCGTTCGGGTTGGACGGCGCAAAAAACGCGCTACAGTTGAAGGTCCGTGGCATCCGCCCCCTCTGAAGCCGAGGTTCTCGTCGGAGAGCTGGAGTCGCGCGTCGACCGGCTCCGGTCGCTCTACGATCAGTACTTTTGTGGGCTCGAAAAGCTCGAGCCGACGGTGCCCAAGAAGGACGTCGAGCGCCGCATGCAGCACCTGCGCACCAAGGTGAACCTGCGCAACACGGCGCTGCGCTTCCGCTTCAACACCGCGGTGCAGCGGTACAACACGTATCTGTCGCACTGGACACGCATCTGCCGCCAGATCGAGGAGGGGACGTACAAGCGCGACGTCCGCCGCGCGCAGGAGCGCTTCGGTCCCAACGCGACGGCCGCCAACGTCCGCGCGCGTCGCCGCGGCGCAGCGAGCTCCATCGAGCTGAGCGACGTCGACTTCGAGGAAGATCTCGACATGGAGGAGTTCAGCCGCTCCGCCATGGAGAGCGAGTCGGACGAGCTCGAGACCTTGCGCCCTGCGGCGCAGCCGGGTCGGCAGGCCGCGGTTGCCATCCCGCCCGCGCCCGCCGCGCCGCGCTTCCCCGGCATGGAGCCGTCGATGCCGACCCCGGCACCGCAGTCCGGCTCGCGTCCGCGGACCATCCCGCCGGAGCTGCCGCAGCGGGCCGTCGCGCAGATGCAGCAAGCGCGCGCCGCCGCCAGCGGAGACAACGGCCCGGCACTGGTTCCGGCGCCGCCCGGCATCCCCGGCATGCGCGAGGTGTCCGACGATCCGTACGCGCGGCAGATGCGTCGCGAGGCGGCGACGGGGACGCGGGCGATTCCGGCCCCCTTCGCGCCGGTCACCCAGACGCACACCGTGCCGCGCATCCAGCCGACCGGCACCATCACGCCGCAGCCGCGCACGCAGCATCCGGCGGCGTACGCGCCGGCGCCGCGCCCCAGCCTCGCCGGGCCGGGCACCATGGGGAGCGGCATCGGCGGCAGCATGGGCGGCATGGGCGGTAGCGGGATCGGTGGCCCCGGACCGCGCCCGGATCTGTCCGACGACCGCGTCCGCCAGCTGTACAAACAGTACGTCGAAGCGAAGCGCTCGCGGCAGGAGTCGACCGCCGCCATCACCTTCGACGGGCTCGCCAAGAGCCTGCGCGACTCGAGCGAGAAGTTGAAGCAGAAGCACGGCGACAAGCAGGTCGACTTCGAGGTCGCCGTGAAGGACGGCAAGACCATCCTGCGCCCCGTGGTGAAGTGACGGATCGAAGCGTCGTCCTCGCAGCGCTGGCGGTGTTCGTGAGCCTGGTGGGCGGGTGCGATCCGGGGAAGCATCCACCCCCGGAGGCGCCGTCATCGGTCGATGCAGCTCCTGCGGTCGTCGCCGACGCCCGCGCCGACGCCGATGCCGCCGCCGATCTCGACGCCGCCGCAGATGCCGCCGCAGATGCCGCGTCGCTCGCCGCGCTCCCTCCGGTGCATCGCGTCCTCGAGGTGGGCGACTCGATGGTCGGCTACGCCGCCGGCCTCGCCAAGGTGATGAAGATGCGGCTCGCGCCCGCCGGCATCGAGTACCACTCGGACGCCGTCACCAGCGCGAGCATCGCCACCTTCGACGAGTCGGACAAGCTGGCCAAGCTGACGAAGATGTTCAACCCCGAGCTGGTCATCATCAACCTCGGGACCAACACCCTGACGGTTCCGCACCCCGAGTCGCTCGGCGCCCACGCGGCGCACATCGCCGCGCAGATCGCGCCGCGCCGCTGCTTGTGGCTCGGTCCGCCCTCGCTCCACGAGACGCCGCCGAAGGAGCCGTCGCCGCTCATCGCGGTCCTCAAGGCATCGGTGGCGCCGTGCGTCTTCTTCGACACCAGCGAGCTGATTCTCCCGCGGCAGCCGGACGGGATCCATCCGACCGAGCGCGGCGCCATGGTCTGGGCGGACGCGTTCGCGCCGGTGCTCGGCCCGCTGCTCGGTGGAGCGAGCGCGGGGGACGCCGGCGTGTACAATTTTCCGTCGCCGTCGTCCCCGTCGTCGCCCTGATCCGGCGGCTACTTCCGGTCCACCTGGAACGCCGCGAAGCTCTGCGCGACCGGCATCAGCTCGAGGACGTTCACGTTCATGTGCGGCGGCTGTGTCGCCACCCACTCGATGGTGGCGGCGATGTCCTCCGGGCTGAGCGGTGTCATCCCTTTGTACACCGCGTCGGCCTTCGCCTTGTCGCCGCCGAAGCGCACCTCGGAGAACTCGCTCGTCGCCATCCCCGGCTCGATGCAGGTGACCCGCACGCCGGTGCCGTGAAGATCGCTCCGCAGGTTCAAGCTCAGCTGGTGCACGAACGCCTTCGTCGCGCCGTATACGTTGCCGCCCGGGTAGGGGTACGTGCCGGCGACCGAGCCGAGGTTCACCACGTGGCCGCGACCGCGGGCGACCATCCCCGGCAGCAGCGCCTGGGTGACGAAGGCCAGCCCCTTGCAGTTGACGTCGATCATCTTCGCCCAGTCGTCGGCCTTCGCCCGCTGCGCCGTGTCCATCCCCACCGCCACCCCGGCGTTGTTCACCAGCAGGTCCACCGCGGCGAAGTCCGCCGGCAGCCCTTCGACTGCCCTGGCCACCGCGGCGCCGTCGCTCACGTCGAGCACCAGCGGGTGCACGCGGTCCTTCCCCAGCTCGGCCGCGAGCTGCTCCAGCCGCTCCTCCCGGCGCGCCGCCGCGACGACCCGCGCGCCTCCGGAGGCGAAGCGGCGGACGATGGCGGCACCGAATCCGGCGCTCGCTCCGGTCACGAAGACCACGGAAGGGCGGAAGACGTCGCGGGCGGGCTGGCTCATGGAGGCGTTCTAGGGCGATTCTCGAGGCGATCCGTGGCAAAAGGGGCGCCGTGTTGCTGCGTACCTCGATTCTCCCCCGCTTTGTCCTCCTCGCGCTGACGGCCGCGGCCATTCCGGCCTGCGGGAGCGACCAGTCGGCCCCGCCGCAAGCCGTTCCGCCGCCCCCTCCCGATCCGCCGCCGCCGGTGGTCATGGTGGCGCCGGACGCCGGTGCCGCCGATCCGAGCGGGACGCCGGCCGACTGGCCGTACAAATCTCCGGTGGTGGTGCGCAGCCCCAAGGGGATGGTCGTCACCGACGCCACGCTCGGCACCCAGGCCGGCCGCGACATCCTCGCCGCCGGAGGCAACGCCGCCGACGCGGCCGTGGCCACCGCCTTCGCCCTCGCGGTCGTCTTCCCCACCGCCGGCAACATCGGAGGCGGCGGGTTCGCCGTCGGGAGCTTCGCCGGAAAGCCCTACGCGCTCGACTTCCGCGAGACCGCGCCCGCCGCCGCCAAGCGCGACATGTACCTCGGCCCGGACGGCAAGCCCATCGAGTCGTCGCACTCGGGCATCCTCTCCGCCGGCATCCCGGGCAGCGTCGCCGGCCTGCACGAGCTCTTCACCAAGCTCGGTTCGAAGAAGCTCACCTGGGCGCAGGTGCTGGCGCCGGCGATCAAGCTCGCCAAGGACGGCTTCCCCGTCGACGAGGCCTTCCTCGACACGATCAAGCAGGGGGAGAAAGGGCTGCGCGCCTCCCCCGGCTCGCTCGCGCTCTACTTCCCGGGCGGCAACCCGCCGGCCGTCGGCTCGACCTTCACCAACCCGGATCTCGCCAGGACGCTCGAGCGGATCGTCAAGGACGGCCCCAAGG
>JAMFST010001018.1 GCA_026225435.1 Labilithrix luteola | reverse complement strand
GGTACCGGCGAGCACCACGTGCCCCGGCGACTGCACGGCGAAGTAGCGCGCGTTGGGATCCTGGGCCACCTGCGCCACGTAGGTCGACAGCGTGCCGGCAAACGACAGCGCGGTCACGCCGTAGAACTCCGGCAGCACGATGTCGGTCGCGAAGGTGAGGAAGCCGTAGCGGCTCGTCGGGTAGGTGGCGCGATCGTAAGCGAAGAGGCCGGCGCCGGAGTCGCAGGTGGTGCAGCCGGGCGGAAGGCGGGGCGACCAGCTCGCGGGCAAGGTGGTGCTTCCTCCGTACGCCAGGCTCACCGCGGGGCCGGAGTCGTCGATGACGTCGACCCGCGTCTTCAAGGCGCGCGCGACGGCGTCCTGGTTGCCCACGCTGCCGTAGCCGCCGGCGCTGCTGCCCGAGAGGAAGACGCGGTCGAGCGCGGGATAGAGCTGGGCGAGGACGGCGAGGTCCTGGTCCACGTTGTGGCCGCCGTAATGGTACGTGGCCATCGTCGCGCCGCCGACGTTGTACATGGCGACGCCGTTCCCGAGGTGCAGATCCCCGGTGCAGTAGGGGACGTACACCAGCGTCGCGTCGGCGAAGACGTCGAGGGTCGACTGGCGGACGAGGAAGCCCGCCTGCAAGGTGATGTCGTCGTCGAACTGCTTCTGGCCGTAGCCGCCGGTGATGTTGGTGGCGGTCGACGATTGCCAGCAGGTGGCGCCATCGTAACAGGCGCCTCCCCCCTCGAGGTAGATGACCACCTTGGTAGCGCCCGGGTGGACGTTGATGCCCATGCCGGTGGACGAGCCGTCGGCGCACCTGGTGCCGTCGACCGGGAGCCAGGACCACTCGTTGGTGGGGAGGGCGCCGGCGTCCACGCTGGTGCTGGTCGACGCGTCAGGAGAGGGGCCCCCGGGGCTGGCTGGCGAGCTGCTGGAACAGCCGGAGAGCGCCAGGAGGAGGACCGCGGCACGCGAGACGACGGAGACGACGGGTGACGCCACTCTCGCAGCGTACACCGCCTCCGGCTGGTCTACCCTCCTTCGCACCATGAGCTCCGCCAAGAAGACCGGCGCGCCGGCCGCGAAGAAGCCTGCCGCTCCCAAGACCGCGAAGAAGACCACCGCCCCCGTGTCCGCGGGTCCGGCCGCCGGTGACCGGGCGCCCGCCATCTCCGTCGTCGATCAGGCGGGGCAGCCGTTCAAGCTCTCGTCCCTCGCCGGCAAGAAGGTCGTCCTGTACTTTTATCCGAAGGCGATGACGAGCGGCTGCACGCGCGAATCGGAGGGGTTCCGCGATCAGCAGGCGGCCTTCTCCCGCGCCGGCGCGGTCATCGTCGGCGCCTCGCCCGACGCCAGCGCGGCGCAGCTGAAGTTCAAGACCAAGTACGAGCTCCCCTTCACTCTCCTGGCCGACACCGACCACGCGGTCGCCACGGCGTACGGCGTGTGGAAGGAGAAGTCGCTCTACGGCCGCAAGTTCATGGGGATCGAGCGCTCGACCTTCGTCATCGACGCCAAGGGGGTGGTGCAGAAGGTGTTCTCCAAGGTGAAGGTGGACGGGCACGTCGACGCCGTCCTCGCGGCCGTGAAGGCGCTCTGACCGCCATGCACGTCACCCATTCGCACACCGACGTCGCCGGCAAGCTCGCCCAGACGCTGGAGACCGGCGGGCACTCGCTCCGCGCCGACGTCTCGGTGGATCAGGGGGGCGAGAACAGCGGGCCGAGCCCGCACGATCTCTTCGACGCGGCCCTCGCCGCCTGCATGACGACCACCGCGCACTGGTACGCCAAGCACAAGGACATCCCGCTCCAGCGGGTCACCTGCACCCTCGAGCGCGACGACAAGGACGAGCGCGCCAAGCCGGGCGTCTACCGGCTCCGCGCGACACTGTCGTTCGAGGGAAACCTCACCGACGACCAGCGCGCGGCGCTGCTGCGCGCCTCGGATCACTGCCCGGTGTCCAAGCTGATGACCCAGGTGGAGGTTCAGATTGAGACAATCGGCGCGCCTGCCACCCCCGATTCCCCCACGTAGAAGGTTGATCCGTCGGCCCACCTGGGCGAGTGTCCGAGCATGGTCGAGCTGCTCGCCCCCGAAGTGACGGCGCGCGCGCTCGGCGACGCGCTGCTGCTCTCCGCGGCCCAGCCCGTTTCCGAGTCGACGCGCGCGCGCGCCGTGGGCGAGTGGCTGGTGCGCTGGGCCGGGGAACGGCCGGACACGGTGTTCCTGGCGGAGCGCGCGGCCGACGGCGGCTGGAGCACGGTGACGTACGAGGCGGCGCTCGCCCGGGTCGAGGCGCTGGCCGCGGCGCTGCTCGAGGCAGGGGCGACGGCGGAGCGGCCGGTGATGATCCTGCCGGACAACAGCGTGGCGACGGCGCTGATGATGCTGGCGGCGATGCACGTGGGGATCCCCGCGGCGCCGATCTCGAGCTCGTACTCGCTCGCGTCGACCACCTTCGAGCGGCTCGGCGAGGTGGCGCGACAGCTCCGCCCCAGCCTCATCTTCGTCGACGATCCGGCGCGCTTCGCCCCGGCGCTGGAGGCGATCGCCCGCGCCACGGGCGCGACCGTGCCGGTGTGGTCGGCGGCCGACCTCGCCGCGCTGGCCGCCCGCAGCGAAGGGCCGTCGGAGTCCGCCCGCGCCGCGGTGAACGTGGCCTTCGCCGCCCTCGGTCCGGACACGATCGCCAAGGTGCTCTTCACCTCCGGGTCGACCGGGCGGCCGAAGGGGGTGGTCAACACCCAGCGGATGCTGACCGCCAACCAGGAGAGCCTCTTCGCCTGCTGGCCCTTCCTCGCGACGACGCCGCCGGTGGTGGTCGACTGGCTCCCCTGGAGCCACACCTTCGGCAGCAACCACAACTTCTTCCTCGTCCTGCGCAACGGCGGCAGCCTGTACATCGACGGCGGGCGTCCGGTGCCGGGGCTCATCGGGACCACGCTGGCCAACCTCGCCGACGTGGGGCCGACGATCTGGTTCAACGTGCCGCGCGGCTTCGATCAGGCGACCGAGCTGCTCGAGCGTGATCCGTCGCTGGCGGCGCGCGTCTTTGCCCGGCTCGACGTCGTGTTCTACGCCGCGGCAGCGCTCTCCCCGGCGACGCGCGCGCGCCTCGAGCGGGTGGCGCGCGAGGCGGGGCGAGACGACGTGTTCTTCACCTCGGCCTGGGGCTCGACCGAGACCTCGCCGCTGGCCACCACCGCGCACTTCGCCACCGCGACCACCGGCAACCTGGGCGTGCCGGTCCCCGGCGTGGAGATCAAGCTCGCGCCGGTCGACGACCGCCTCGAGCTGCGCGTGCGCGGCGCCAACGTGGCGCCCGGCTACTTCATCTCCGGCGGCGGGATCGATCCCTTGCCGCTCGACGAGGACGGCTTTCTCCGCACCGGAGACGCCGGCACGCTCGTCGACCCGGAGCGCCCCGCCGCGGGGATCGTCTTCGCCGGTCGCCTCGCCGAGAACTTCAAGCTCAGCTCCGGAACGTGGGTCAGCGTCGCCGCGGTTCGCCTCGGGCTGGTCGACGCATGTACACCGCTCCTGGCCGACGCGGTCATCGCCGGCCACGATCGCGAGCACCTGGGGGCGATCCTCTTCCTCAGCCCCGCGGCGCGATCGCTCGAGACGCGGGCCGTCCGCCAGTCGCTCGACACCGCGATTGCGCGCTACAACCTCGAGCACACGGGCACGAGCGAACGCATCGCTCGCGCCATCGTCGCCCCGTCGCCCCTCTCGCTCGACGAGGGGGAGACGACCGACAAGGGCTACACCAACCAGGCGCGCGTGCTCGCGCGACGCGCCGATCTGGTGGAGCGCCTCTTCGCTTCCGCCCAGTCCGTCATGTCAGCCACGGAGACCGTCCTCGTGAATCCCCCGCCCTCGAACCCGCAGCTGCCCGCCGAGCCCGCAGCCGAAGATAGCGCCCACGACAGCACCCACGATCATTCGGACACGGACATCCCGCCGGCCTACGTCCCCTTCGAGGCGGGGGACTCCGGCGAGGACCTGTCAGCCATGATGAACGCGTCGATCGGCGGGTGGAACGCGGCCATGGGCCTGCGCTTCCTCGTCGCCACCGCCAGCGAGTGCGTCGCCGTCGTCGACATCGACGAGCGCCACCTTCAGCCGTACGGCATCGTCCACGGCGGGGTGTACGCCGGCATCATCGAGGCGGTCTGCTCCACCGGCGCCGCCGTCGCGGCCAAGGTGCACGCGAGCGTCGTCGTCGGCCTGGAGAACTCGACCTCGTTCCTCCACGCGGCCCGCGCGGGAGAGCTCCGCGCCACCGCTCGCCCCCTCACCCGCGGCCGACGCACGCAGGTGTGGGAGGCGAAGATCCTCGACGACAACGGCAAGATCGCCGCCACC
This sequence comes from Labilithrix luteola, assembly GCA_026225435.1. Lineage (GTDB taxonomy): Bacteria > Myxococcota_A > Polyangia > Polyangiales > Polyangiaceae > JAMFST01. The sequence goes on along the minus strand of JAMFST010001018.1, from coordinate 7,101 downwards.
GGCCGCGTGCGCCTCCTCGTGCTCGAGGAAGGCGCCGCGATCGCCGGCGCGACCGTCAGGGGCTAGTCACTTATCGAGCGCGTGGCAGCCGCCGCAGCCGAAGCCCGTGTGCGTCTTCATGTCGTACTCGGGCATGCCCATGGCCTTGGCCATCGCCGGGACGACCTTCTCGTGCATGAACTTGGCGACCTCGGGGTCGGTCTTGAACGCCGTGAGGTTCTCCCCCTCGAGCTTGAGGTGCGGGAGGAACGCGTGCGGGTTCTGGTACTGCGGGCCGTGGCAGGTCTTGCAGGAGAAGTCGGCGTAGCGGGCCTTGTCGTGGTCCTTGAACGTCTGGCCGAGCGGGCCGATGACCTTCGTCTTCATGAACGCCATCTGCTGGTCCTTGCTCATCGAGTCGCTCCAGGTGCTGGGGAGCGCATCGGCGGCGGTGGGCGCAGTGGCCGTCGGGGTGGCGACGCCGGCATCGGCATCGACGGTGGCGGTCGGCGCGTTGGCCGTGTGGTCGGTCCCGCCGCACGCGGTCAGCGTGAAGGGGAAGCCCAGCGCGAGGGCGCTGGCGACTAACATAACCGATTTTGATGCAGCTTTGGCGTTGCGCATGGAGCGGGTCTAGTCGGTCTACTGCGCAGTTCGCCAGCGTGAATTCCGCAACGGTGGTTTGCTGGTCAGCCACCAATGGCGACCACCCGGCTCGAGGCCTTCAGTGACGGCGTCCTGGCGATCATCCTGACCATCATGGTCCTCGAGCTGAAGGTCCCGCACGAGCCGGACCTCGCCGCGCTCGTGCCGATGGTGCCGACCTTCTTCGGCTACCTGCTCAGCTTCATCTACATCGGCATCTACTGGAACAACCACCACCACCTGTTCCACGCCGTCGAGCGCATCGGCGGCGGGATCATGTGGGCCAACCTCGGGCTCCTCTTCTGCCTGTCGCTCGTCCCCGTCGTCACCGGCTGGGTCGGCGAGCATCCGACCGCCCCGGCCCCCAGCGCGGCCTACGGCGTGGTCCTGTTCGCCTCGGCGATGGCCTGGCGAATCCTCGAAGGGCAGATCGTGCGGGTGAACGGCGCGGCGTCCGACGTCGCTCGCCGGCTCAAGCGCGGCAACAAGAGCTACCTGTCACCCGTGCTGTACACCGCCGCGATCGCTCTGGCCTTCGTGCACGCGTGGATCGCCGACGCGATGTACCTGCTCGTGGCTCTGCTGTGGATCGTTCCTGATCGCCGCTTCGAGCCGGAGCCAGGTGAGCCCGTCGCCTAGGGCGCGTCACGTGTAGAGTCTCGGGCCGGGCCCCATGACGAACCTCGATGAAGCCGAGCGCCTGCGCGTCCTCGAGAGTTTTGCCGTCATGGACACGGAGCCAGACGCGGACCTCGACGAGCTGGTGCAGCTCGCGTCGTCCATCTGCGGCACGCCCATCGCGCTGATCAGCCTCCTCGACGACACCCGCCAGTGGTTCAAGGCCAAGGTCGGCCTCGACACGCCGGAGACGCCGCGCGAGATGGCCTTCTGCGCGCACGCCATCGAAGCTCCCGAGCCGGCGCTCTTCACCGTCCGCGACGCGCGCGAGGATGCTCGCTTCGCCAGCAACCCGCTGGTCACCGGGGATCCCAGCATCGTCTTCTACGCCGGCGCTCCTCTGGTCGCCGACGGCGGGGCAAAGCTCGGCACCTTGTGCGTCATCGACCGGCAGCCGCGCGTGTTGACGACGGCGCAGGAGAAGGCGCTGGAGACGCTCTCCCGGGTGGTGGTGCGCGAGCTCGAGCTGCGGCGCGCGCTGCGCGATCGACAGCGCTTGCTCGCCGAGACCGAGGCGGCCCGCAGATCGGTGGACCTGCAGCGCGAGCACCTGCTGCGCGCCTTCATCGAGTCACCCGTGGCCGTCGGCGTGCTGCGCGGGGAAGACGATGTCGTCGTCCTCGCCAACCCGGCGATGTGCCGCCTGTGGGGGCGCACGAGCGCGGAGCTGGTCGGCCACCCGCTCACCGCGCTCGCTCCCGAGGGGCAGGAGCGCGGGATCCCCGTCGTGGCCGCGCGCGTCCGCCGCACCGGCGAGGCGTTCATCGGGCGCGAGATGCCCATCGTGCTCCCGGAGTCGAAGGACACGCACTTCTTCAACTTCGTCTACCAGCCGCTCCCCGCCGACGTGGGGCTCGTCGCCGAGGTGCTGGTGGTCGCCACCGACGTGACCGATCAGGTCGTCGCCGCGCGACGCTTCGAGGAGATCGCCCGCGAGCGCAAGGAGGCGCAGGCGCTGGCCGAGCGCGCCAACCGCTCGATGGACGAGTTCCTCGCCACGGTCTCGCACGAGCTGCGCACGCCGCTCAACGCGATGCTCGGCTGGACGCGCCTGCTCCGCGGCGATCGCTTGCCGGAGGCGGCGCGACCGAAGGCGCTCGAGACCATCGAGCGCAACGCGACGGCGCAGGCGCAGCTCATCGAGGACCTGCTCGACATCTCGCGGATCATCTCCGGCAAGATGCACGTCGAGGCGCTGCCTCTCGAGCTGCTCTCGGTGCTCGAGGCGGCGCTCGACGTGGTGCGGCCGGCGGCGCACGCCAAGGGGATCCGGCTGGAGCTGCAGCTCGATCCCGAAGCCAGCCACGCCATCGGGGACGCTGGGCGGTTGCAGCAGGTGGTGTGGAACCTGCTGTCCAACGCGGTGAAGTTCACCCCCAAGGACGGCACCATCGTGCTGCGGCTGGCGCGCGCGAAGGGGGGGCTCGAGCTGAGCGTGACCGACAGCGGCGAGGGGCTGGCGCCGGACATGGTCGACGCCATCTTCGAGCGCTTCCGCCAGGCCGCCGGGGCGACGACCCGCGCGCACGGCGGTCTCGGGCTCGGCCTGGCCATCGCCAAGACCATCGTCGAGCTGCACGGCGGCACCATCGGCGCGAGCAGCCCCGGGCCGGGACAGGGCTCGTCGTTCGTCGTCCGCCTGCCCGCGCCTCCGCAGGCCGAGAAGCTCGTCCTCCGGAGCGGCGACGGCGAGCCGATGCGGCTCACCTACCCGCCGCAGCTGCGTGGCCTGAAGGTGCTGGTGCTCGACGACGAGGACGACGCGCGCGAGCTGCTGGCCATGGTGCTCGAGCCGTGCGGCGTGGCGGTCACCACGGTGAGCTCGGTCGCCGACGCGCTGGCGGCGATCGATCGCGAGGTCCCCTCGCTCATCGTCTCCGACATCGGCATGCCGGGCGAGGACGGCTACTCCTTCGCCCGCAAGCTGCGCGCCCGCGAAGCCCGCCGGGGTGGACGGGTGCCCGCCGTGGCGCTCACCGCCTACGCCCGCGCCGAGGATCGCACCCGGGCGCTCGTCGCCGGCTTCACCAGCCACGTCCCCAAGCCGATCGAGCCCGCCGAGCTGATCGCCGTCATCGCCAGCTTGCTCCCGGCACCGACAGTGCCGCCCGCCGCGTCCTGAGCCGTGGCCAGCCTGGGGCATGTCGCCGTCGGTGTCGCCGCCGCGCGCGCCTTCGGCGAGAAGGGCCTCGGGCGCCGGATGATCCTGTTCGGCGCGCTGTCGCTGCTCCCGGACGCCGATGTCCTCGGGCTCTCGGCCGGTGTGCCCTACGGATCCCCCTTCGGCCATCGCGGCGCCAGCCACTCGCTCGTCGCCGCGCTGCTGGTCGCGGCCATCGCCTTCGCCCTCGCTCGGTACCGGCGGCGACCGGACGCGGGCAAGACGTTCCTCTTCGTCCTCCTGGTGGTCGGGAGCCACGGTCTGCTCGACGCGCTGACCGACGGCGGCAAGGGGGTGGCGCTGTTCTGGCCGTTCACCCCGACGCGCTACTTCCTCCCCTGGCGGCCGATCCCGGTCGCCCCCATCGGGGTTCGCGTGCTCTCGCCGCGCGGGCTCCACGCGATGCTCTTCGAGCTCTGCGCCTTCGCCCCCTTCTGGCTCTACGCGTTCTGGCCGCGGCGCGGTAAGAACCGGGCGCCATGAGCAAAGCCTTCTCGAGCGAGCGCCTCCTCCGCCTGGACACCGTGGTGAGCGAGCGAGTGGCCGCCGGCGAAGCGGCCGGCGCGGTGGTGCTCCTCGAGCGCAAGGGGGAGGTGCACGTCGCCGTCAGCGGCGCGCAGGATCTCGCGAGCGGGGTGCCGATGCGGCGGGACAGCATCTTCCGCGTCGCCTCGATGACCAAGCCGATCGTCGCCGCGACCGCGCTCTCGCTGCTCGAGGAGGCGAAGATCCGCCTCGACGATCCGCTCGATCGCTTCCTGCCGGAGCTGGCCGGTCGGAAGGTACTGCGCGACCCGAAGGGGCCGCTCGAGGACACCGTGCCCGCTGACCGCTCGCTCACCTTGCGCGATCTGCTCACCTTCCGCGCCGGCATCGGCACGGTGTTCCTCAACGAAGGGGTGTACCCGCTGCAGACGGCGATCCTGGCGGCGCAGCTCGAGGCGAGCGCGGTGCCGCACGACGTGACGCCCGACGAGGTGCTGAAGCGCTACGCCGCGCTGCCGATGATGCACCAGCCGGGCACAGTGTGGCGCTACCACAACGCCTACGATCTGCTCGGCATCCTCGTCGCGCGGGTCGCCGGCAAGCCGCTCGACGAGGTGATCGCCGAGCGGGTCACCGGCCCGCTGGGGATGAAGGACACGAGCTTCCACGTCCCCGACGACAAGCTCGCGCGGCTGACCACGGCGTACCAGGTCGATCGCAAGACCAAGAAGCTGGAGCACTTCGGGGACGGGCCGAGCGCGACCACGCATCGCAGCGTGCGTCCGGCCGGCGCCGTCGGCTTGTTCTCGACCGCCGACGACATGCTCGCCTTCGGGCAGATGCTCCGTCACGACGGCAAGCTGGGAAAGACGCGCATCCTCGCGCGGCCGACGGTGGAGGCGATGCGCACCGACCAGATCCCCGAGGCGCAGAAGGCGATCTCCCCCTTCTTCAACGGCTTCTGGGACAACCGCGGCTGGGGGTTCGGGGTGTCGATGGTAACCCGGCGCAGCTCGCCCTCGGCGTCGCCCGGCCGCTTCGGCTGGGACGGCGCGCTCGGCACCACCTGGTACTCCGATCCGCAGGAGGACATGACCGCGCTGCTGATGACGCAGCGGATGGGCAACCCGTTCACCGTGCCGCTCAACGTCGACTTCGCGACGCTGACCTATCAGGCGATCGAGGACTGAGAGGCGCTCGCCAGCGCCTGCAGCCCGGCGAAGGTCACCTCGAGGAAGCGGGTGAGGTCGCGCTCGAAGACCGGGCTCATGCCGGCGAGCTCCGGCCGGGCGAGCACCTCCCGAGCGACGACTCCGGGGTTCGCCCCGGGCCAGAGACCGGCGACCTGCACGGCCGTGGCGCTCGCCGCCCAGGCGCAGTCGGCGAGAGCGATCGCCGGCAGGCGGTCGTGCAGCTGCGCGGCGAAGCGCGTGGTCAGCTCCACCAGGGTGAGCTTGGCGGTGAAGATCGCCTCGGCCGACAGGTTTCGCTCGATGACCGCCGCGGCGATCGAGGTGAGCTCGCACAGCGGCGGACGGGCGGCGAAGGCGGCGCTGACGACCCGGGCGACGGCCGGCACATCGCCGCGGGTGACCGTGCGGAAGCTCTCCTCGAGCCGATCGTCGAGGTCGCGCACCTCCTCGATCCAGAGCTGCAGGAGCACCTCCTCGCGGCTCTCGAAGTAGCGGTACACGTTGGGCTTGGAGACGCCCGAGCGGCGCGCCAGCTCGTTCAAGCTCAGGTCGGCCACCGAGACCTCGCCCAGCATCTTGCGCGCCGCCTTGAGGATCGCCTTGCGACGGATCTCCTTCTCCTCCGGCTTGCGCGCGCGCTGGAACGTCCCCCGCATCAGGCGCTCTGGCGTACGGCCTCGCCGAAGTCGTAGCTCACCCCGGTCAGCGTCTCCGACAGCGTCCACAGCTCGCGCGCCACCGCCGCATCATACGCGCGCTTCGGCTGGCGCACCTCCACCGGTGCGCCGTTCATGTGAAACGTCTTGCCGGGAGCGAAGTACTCGCCGCTCGCGACCTCGCCGGTCGCCGCGTAGAGCGACGGAAGCGCGCCCGCGTCGGCCTGCTGGGCGATGAGCTTCATCACCATCATGCCGCCGAAGCTCACGTGCTTCTGCAGGTTCGAGTACGTCGCCCCCGGGTGCGACGCGACGGCCACGAGCCACGGCGCGCGCCGCGCGAGCTCGTTGGTGACGAGGAGATTGGCGAGCTTGGTCGCCGTACGCTCGCGACGGCGAGTAGCTGCGCTCCCCCTGCAGGTTCGCCGGATCGATCTTCCCGATCGCGGCCAGTCCGCTCGACACGCTGACCACCCGCGGACCATGCCCCCCCCGCGCGGCCTGCTCGAGCGCCGGCAGCACGAGACCGGTGAGAGCGAAGTGCCCGAGGTGGTTGGTGCCGAGCTGCCGCTCGAAGCCGTCGACGGTGAGCTCGCGCTGCGGGATGGCCATGACGCCGGTGTTGTTCACCAGCAGGTCGAGCGCGTGACCACGTGAGAGAAAGCGCGCGGCAAAGGCGCGCACCGAGGCGAGATCGGCCAGATCGAGCGCCTCCAGCCGGAAGCGATCGTCGGCCCCCGCCGCGGCGGCCTTCAGGCGCGCGAGCGCGTCCTGCCCTCGCTCCGGATCGCGGCAGGCGACGACCACCTGCGCCCCGGCACGCCCGAGCTCGAGCGCCGTGTGGAAGCCGCGACCGATGGTTTGTTAATAAGGTACCGATGGTCCTCTGTCAAAAGGGGCCACGGCGCTTTTCGTCCGCGGCGGACGTCGAGTAGACGCTCGGAGGATGAGCAGCAGCGCGATGGATCGGTTACGCGAGGAGACGCGCGACGAGCACGAGGCCACCGAGGCGACCGATCTGGCCCGGGCCATGTACGACGGCACCATGAGCGTGCCGGCGTACAAGGCGCAGCTCCGCGCCTACCACCAGCTGCACCACGCGCTCGAGCGGTCGCTGGACGCGGCGGCGAAGGGATCGCCCGAGGTGCGGGCGGTGATGGCGCACGCCGGAAAGAAGACCTCGCCGCTGTCGATGGACCTCGACCGGCTCGCCGACGTGATCGCGCTCGACTCGCGGGAGCTGCGCGCGGCCGTGGCGGCGACGGTGCGCTTCGTCACCTCGGTGGACGCCACGGTGCTGCTC
>JAMFST010001017.1 GCA_026225435.1 Labilithrix luteola | reverse complement strand
GCGAAGCAGACAGCAAGGATGGGGCTCGCGTCACGGTCCGGATGATGCCGGCTGACCATCACGAAGCGCGCACGCAGCGGTAACAATCTCGCGAACGAATTCGACCTCGCCTGCCTACGTAACGACGTTACGTGGCGGCGAGCGCGGCGAGGAGCTCACCGTGGATGCGGCCATTGGTGGCCACCACGTGGCCGATGGCCGGATCGCAGGGATGATCGTGGAACGTCGAGGTGCGGCCGCCCGCGCCGGTGACCAGCGCCATGCCCGCCGCGATGTCCCACGGCTTCAGCTTCCGCTCCCAGTATCCGTCGTAGGTGCCGTCGGCCACCAGGCACAGATCCATCGCCGCCGAGCCGCACCGGCGCACCGCCTGCGCCTTCTTCTTGATGGCGACGAAGGCGTCGAAGTTGTTGTCGCTGCTCGTCTGCCGGTCGTAAGGGAAGCCGGTCGCCAGGAGCGAGTCGCCGAGCGAAAGAGTGTCGCTCACCGAGCACGTAACACCGTTACGCTCGGGCGCTCGCCCGTCGAGGCCGCGCCAGACGACCCCCAGCGCCGGCGCGTCGACCACCCCGAGCCGAGCGATGCCGTTCTGCACCAGGCCGATGGAGACGCAGAAGAACGGGTGACCGTGGGCGAAGTTGGTGGTGCCGTCGAGGGGGTCCACGTACCAGGTGGGCCGGTCCCCGGTGGCGCGCTCGCCGCCGAGCTCCTCGCCGACGAAGGAGATGCCCGTCGGCGCCAGCGCCTCCCGGAGGAAGCGCTCGCTCTCGCGGTCGAACTCGGTCACCAGGTCGACCCGCCCCTTGTGGAACACCTTGGGGTGCTTGCGAAAGCCGCCGCTCAGGATCTCCGCCGCCTGCTTGGCCGCCGTGGTGGCGATCGTCAGGAGGTCCTCGAGATCGTGCGAGCTGAGCGTGGTGGATGGTGCGGTGCTCACGGGGCAGCCTCCCCCGAGATGTGGGTCCGCGCCTCGAGCGAGGCAAGCAGACGCGCGTGCAAACCCCCGAAGGCACCGTTCGAGAGCACCGCCACGGTGTCCCCCGGGCGCGCGTCGCGGGAGAGCGTGCGGATGATGCTGTCGACATCGGCGGCCGCCACCGCCGTGTTCGCTCCGGAGGCTCCGATCGCCGCCGCCAGACGCGGAAGGTCCAGCCGCTCCGCCTCGGGGATGTTCTGCCGGCCGAGCGGCGCCAGGATCACGTGGTCGGCCGCGCCGAAGGCTCGCGCGTAGGGCTCCTGGTGGAGACCGCGGCAGGCGGTGGCGCTGCGCGGCTCGAAGACGGCCCACAAGGCACCGCTCGGGTGGCGACGCCGGAGCGCCTGCAAGGTCTCGTCGACCGCGGTCGGGTGGTGCGCGAAGTCGTCGTAGACGCGCACGCCGTCCGGCGTCCCGAGGAGATCCTGCCGGCGGCGCACCCCGGCGAAGCTCGCCAGCGCGGTCCGCAGATCCGACGGGTTGCAGCCGAAGCCGTGCGCGCAGGCGGCGACCGCGGCCAGCGCATTCCGTGCATTATGCAACCCGGGGGACGACAGGGTGAACCGTCCCGCGGCCACTCCGCCGGCAAACAGGTCGAAGCTCTGCGTCTCGTCCCCGTCATCGCTCGGCTTCATCGCCAGCCCGGCGGGTGAGCCCAGCCAGCTCGGCGTCGCGTCTCCGGTGTCGTCACCGTCGAGCGCGTAGAAGGCGACCTCCGCCTTCGCGTGGGCGAGGACGATGCGCCGCACCGCCTCCTGCGACGCGTCGGCGATGATGAGCCCGTCCTCGGGGACGCGCTTCACCAGCTCGACGAACTGCGCCTCGTAGCTCGCCGCGTCCGGGTAGATGTCGATGTGGTCGTGCTCGCAGCTGGTGAGGATGACCACCGGGCGCGGCGCGGCGTCGACGTAGTCGAAGAACTTGGGGCGCTTGTCCCAGTAGACCGCGTCGTACTCGTCCCCCTCGACGACGAACGGTGCCGGCTCCCCCTTCCCCAGCAGGCTGCGCGTGGTGCGACCGAGCGCGGCGCCGGAGGGGAAGTTCTTCGGCAAGCCGCCGATGAAGTAGCCGGGCTCCTTGTTCGTCTGGTCGAGCAGCCAGGCGCACATCGCCGACGTGGTCGTCTTGCCGTGCGTCCCCGCGACCACCAGCGCGCGCCGGCCGGCGAGGAAGTGCTCGCGCAGCGCCCCGGACATCGACGTGCGCGAGAGCTTCCGCTCGTCGGCGGCCACCGCCTCGGCGTTGTCCCGGCGAATGGCGTTGCCGACCACCACGAGCAGCCCGTCGCTCTCGCTCGAGCCCGCCGCCGGAAGATGGTCCGCCTGGTAGCCGCGTAACAACGTCACGTCGGCCGACTCCAGCCACGGACCGATGGGCGGATCGAACGCCACGTCCGAGCCGCTGACCGGCAATCCCTTCTGGCGAAAGAGCATCGCCAGCGCACCCATCCCCGTACCGCTCACGCCGACGAGGTGCACCCGCCGCAAAGGATCGCTCACGGCTGCTTCGCCTTCTTGGAGAAGACGAAGTCCTCCCCCTTCACGTCCACCTCGACGACGCTGCCGGTGGTGTAGCCGCCGGCGAGGATCTCCTCGGCCAGCGGATCCTGCAGCTTCTTCAGGATGGCGCGCTTGAGCGGACGCGCGCCGAAGGCCGGCTCGTAGCCGAGATCGACCAGCTGCCCCTTGGCCGCCTCGGTCAGCTCGAGAGACAGCTCGCGGTCGACCACCAGCTTCTCCAGCTTCTTCAGCTGGATGTCGACGATGCCGCGCAGGTCCACCTTGGAGAGCGGACGGAAGATGATGATGTCGTCGATGCGGTTGAGGAACTCCGGGCGGAGGAAGTTCTTCAGCTCGTCGCGCAGGACATCGCGGAGCGCGTCGCGCCCCTCGGCGGACTCGAACATGCTCGCGGAGGTCTCGAGGATGCGCTGCGAGCCGATGTTGCTGGTCATGACGACCACGGCGTTGCTGAAGTCGGCGGTGCGCCCGCGACCATCGGTGAGGCGGCCGTCGTCGAGCACCTGGAGGAGCAGGTTGAAGACGTCGGAGTGCGCCTTCTCGACCTCGTCGAAGAGGAGCACCGAGTAGGGGCGACGGCGCACGGCCTCGGTGAGGAAGCCGCCGCTCTCGCTGTCGACGTAGCCGGGCGGCGCGCCGACGAGACGCTGCGCCATGTGCTTCTCCATGAACTCGCTCATGTCGAGGCGGGTCATGGCGGCCTCGTCGTCGAAGAGGAACTCGGCGAGCGCCTTGGCCAGCTCGGTCTTGCCGACGCCGGAGGGGCCGAGGAAGAGGAACGAGCCGATCGGCTTGCCCGGATCGCGCAGACCGACCCGGCCGCGGCGGACGGCGCGAGAGACGGCGCGCACCGCTTCTTCCTGACCGACGACGCGCGCGGTGAGCCGCTCCTCCATCTTGAGGAGCTTCTCCGCCTCGCTCTCCAGCATCTTGGCGATGGGGATTCCGGTCCAGTCGCCGAGGACGCGCGCGACGTCCTCCTCGCCGACCACGTTGGCGGAGCCGAGACCGCCGACCCGCTCGACCGCCTCCTCGGCAGCCTTGCGCCGACGGCGCACGTCGGGGAGCGAGACGTGCTCGACCTCGCCGATGACGGCGAAGGTCTGCGAGGCGCGCGCCTCGGTGAGCTGCGTCTCCAGCTTCTTCTCCTCTTCCTTGATCGCCACCAGCGCCGCGAGCGCGCCGCGGCGCGAGTCGAGCTTCTGGCGCATGCTTATGTGTGACTTTGAGAACTTCGGCTGTAATCGACTCAAACGACTTGCACAACTTTTCATCAAAAGCAACCACAATAGACATCACATAACCAGTGCCAAATCGATTCTTTAGAAACTCGGGAG
>JAMFST010001016.1 GCA_026225435.1 Labilithrix luteola | reverse complement strand
GTCCACCCCGACGTGCTCCTCGGCATGTTCGGCAAGGCGTTCGCCGGCGCGGGGGCTTTCGCGGCCGGTGACCCGTCCCTTCGCCGCTGGCTCTGGAACCGGGCCCGGAGCTTCGTATTTTCCACCGCTCCACCGGCCGCGCTCGTCCGCTCCCTCCGGGCAACGTTGCCGCGGGTCATCGCAGCGGACGACCGCCGCGAGCGCGCGTTCGCCTCGGCGGACCGCCTCCGCCGCGGACTGCGGGGCCTGGGAGCGCGGGTGATCGGCTTCGGCCCCGTGGTGCCGGTGGTCATCGGGTCGTCGACGGACGCCGTCGATTGCGCGTCGCGGATCACGGCGCTCGGGATCCCCACACGCCCGGTCCGCCCGCCGACCGTCGCTCCGGGGACGGCGCGCATCCGCCTGGTGGTCAACGCCAACCACACCTTCGACGTGATCGACGACACCCTCGACCGACTCCGAGAGCTGCCATGGGACCGCTGGTCATAATCTCCGCCACGGGGACGGAGATGGGGAAGACCCATGTGGGCGAGGCCTTCCTCCTGGCTCATGCCCCGCGCCCGATCGCGGCCTACAAGCCGATCGAGACCGGTGTCCCTCAGGGGGCGGCCGGGGAAGACGACACCCGGCTTCTCCGCCGGGCAACGTTTCACGTGAAACAACGGTACACGTTCGTGCCGCCGATCTCCCCACACCGAGCCGCTGCCGAGGCCGGCGAGCGGATCGACCCGGCGCTCATTTTGGAGGACGCGGCCAGAGCACGCGCCCGCTCCCCGCTGCTGCTCGAGCTGCCCGGCGGGCTCCACTCACCGGTGACCCCCGAGCTGCGGAACGCCGATCTCGTCACGGCACTCGCCCCGACACTGCACGTCCTCGTCGCCCCCAACCGGTTGGGCGTGCTCCACGACGTGCTGGTGACGCTCACCGCCTATCCGCGGATCGACGCCGTCATTCTCACACCGACCCTCACGGTCGATCGCAGCCAGCCGACCAACGCGGCCGACCTCGTCGACCTCGGCGCGCCCTGCCTCGGAACGCTCCCGCGCGGAGCTCCCGAGGAGCTCGCTCTGCATCCGATCCTGCGCTCCCTCGTCGCACGCCTCAGCACGCCGTAGCGACGGCGATCCTTCCAGCTTCCATCCGGACGACCTGCGCATCGAGCGCCGAGGCGAACCGCTCGTCGTGGGTGACCACCAGCACCGTCACCCCCCGCGCCGCCTCCTCGCGAACCACGGCCTCCAGCCGTTCGACGCCTCCCGCGTCCAGGCCGGTGGTCGGCTCGTCGAGGAGCACGAGGTGAGGCGCATGAACCAGCGCCCTCGCCAGCGCCACTCGCTGCCGCTGACCCCGGGAGCAGGTCCTCACCGGACGGTCGGCAAAGGCCGAAAGATCGAACCGCGCCCGTACCGCCTCCACCGCCTCGTCCGCGCACCCGTGGAGCCGGGCCGACAGGCGCACGTTCTCGAGACCGGTCAGGTCCGGATACAGCAGGCCGTCATGCCCGAGCCAGCCGAGCGTCGAGCGCACCGTCGTCCGCGACCCGAGCCCCACGTGCTCGACGCGTCCCGAGGTCGGGCGGGTCAACGCGCCGACCAGCGAGAGGAGGGTCGACTTGCCCGCCCCGTTCGGGCCGAGCAGCGCCGTGACCCGCCCGGTGGACAAGGTCAGCGACACGTTCCGCAGCGCGCGCACCGGCCCGTACGTCTTGGTCACCTCGGACACGCGCACGCTGACGGTGCCCGACGTGCCCGTGGCGGCGACGATCCTTGCGCTGAGCGTGGCGGTCATCTGGAGTAGGTGAATCCATCTTCGCCTCTCGTGCTAGTGTTGACGACAATGACGGCCGCTGCCTCCAGAGCAGGCGACGAGCTGACCACGATCCAGCGGCTCCGGCACGCTGTCGAATCGGCTCTCGAGGGGAAGCAAGATGCCGTGGAGCTCGCGCTCGTCGCGCTCCTCGGTCGCGGGCACCTCCTCATCGAGGACGTCCCCGGCGTCGGCAAGACGACCCTCGCGCGCGCTCTCGCCAAGACGGTCGGTGGCGAGCTGCGGCGTGTACAATTTACCAGCGACTTGCTCCCCAGCGACGTGCTCGGCGTGTCGGTCTTCGACAGCCGCGCGGGGGAGTTCGTCCTCAAGCAGGGGCCGGTCTTCTCCAACGTGCTCCTGGCCGACGAGATCAACCGCGCCAGCCCACGAACGCAGTCGGCGCTCCTCGAGGCGATGAACGAGGGGCAGGTCTCCATCGACGGGCAGACCATCCCGCTGCCGGAGCCCTTCTTCGTCATCGCCACGCAGAACCCGCAGGACTTCGCCGGCACCTACCCGCTGCCGGAGTCGCAGCTCGATCGCTTCCTCGTCCGCGTGCGCATCGGTTACCCGCCGCCCGCCGTGGAGGTTCGCCTGCTCCTCGGTGGCGAGACGGACACCGCGCGCGACGTGCCGGTGGTGCTCGACCCGGCCAAGCTCGTGGCGCTGCAGCGCGAGGTTCATCGCGTGACCCTCGACGCCGCGCTCGGCAACTACCTCCACGCGCTCATCCAGGCGACGCGCACCTCGCCGGCGCTCTCGCTCGGCGCGTCCACCCGCGGCGCCATCGCCCTGGGCAACGCAGCCCGCGCGCGCGCCCTGCTCCGCGGTCGCAACTACTGCATCGCCGACGATATCCACGACCTCGCCGTCCCCGTCCTCGCGCACCGCATCCGCCTGGCCACCCACGCCGACGGGTTCACGCCGTCACGCGACGAGGCCGAGACAGCGCTGAAGGATATCGTCGGTCGCGTCCCGGTCCCTCTCTGAGATAGCCGCGCCCCGCTGGACGTCTTTCGCCGTCATTGGCGAAAGCGACGAAACTCCGGACTAGGAGTACGCTCGTGTCGATGAACGCCGCGCCCTCGGGTCCGGATCTCCGCGCGGGCACCTCCGTCGAGGAGACGACCTCGGTACGCGTGGCGCCCCCCGAGCCCGCGCTCGGACGGATCCGCTCGTGGTGGCGCCGCCGTTACCGGCCGCCGCGCCGGCTCAAGTTCACCCGCGAGGGGAAGGTCTTCATCGGCATCACCCTCGGCGTCGGCTTCGCCGCCATCAACACCGGCAACAACCTGCTCTACCTGCTGCTCGGCATGCTCCTCGCTCTGATCATCGTGAGCGGCATGATGAGCGAGCTGTCGCTGCGCGATCTCACGGTCGTCCGGCGGCTGCCCGCGCGCGCACAGGTCGGGCGGCCGCACCTCGTGGAGATCGAGGTCTTCAACCACAAGAAGCGCGTCCCCTCGTACGCCATCGAGGTGGAGGATCTGCGCGCCGGGCAGCCCGCCGACAAGCGCTGCTTCTTCCTCAAGATCAGCCCGATGTCCGCGCAGGTGGCCGCCTACCGGCGCACGCCGTTGAAGCGCGGGCAGGACCGGCACGTCGGCTTCCGCATCGCCACGCGCTTCCCCTTCGGGTTGTTCGAGAAATCGCGCGAGGTCACCGCCGAGGGGGAGCTGGTCATCTACCCGGCCGTGGACGCCTTGCAGCTCGGCCCCGCTCCTCGCGGCAAGAGCAACGGCACCGACGGCACGCTCCGTCGCGGGCACAGCGAGGACTACCTCGGGCTGAAGCGCATGCGCGAGGGGGAAGACCCGCGCGACGTCCACTGGAAGAAGAGCGCCGCGCTCGGACATCTGATCACCCGCGAGCGGGCGATGGAGGCGCGCCCGGACATCTCGCTCACCCTCGACGTGGTGCGCCCGCAGGCGGCGACGGACGAGTGGGACGTGGTCTTCGAGCGGCGCATTCGCGATGTCGCTTCGCGCGCGGTGGCCCATCTGAAACGCGGAGACGCCGTCGCCGTGCGCACCAACGCGGGCGGAGGCACCCGCGCCGATCGCGTGGCCGGCGCGGATCCCGTCCTGCGCTACCTCGCCCTCCTCGACTCCGTACAGGCGACCAGCGACCCGGCCCCGACGCTACCGACCTCCGCGCCCGACCGCACGCACACCGAACGATCGGCGGCCGAGTGAGGTTCGGCCTCGTCCATCGGGTGATGACCGATTCGCTGGCCGCGCTGGGCATCCTCGCGGTGGTGAACACGGCGTCGATGAGCCCGTGGACCAACGCGCTGGTGCTCATCAGCCTCGTCGTGGCCCTCGCGCTGCCGGAGTCATGGCAGTCCAAGCCGGCGCTCGGCCACTTCGCCACCATCGCTCCGTTGACGTTGTTCCTCATCGAGGCGGCGCGCTTCTTCGCCGGTCGCTCGCTGGTCGACGTGGCGGTGGAGTTCGCCGCCTTCCTCCAGATCATTCGCCTGTCGACCCGGCGCGGCGCGGTGCACGATCAGCAGATCATCGTCATCGCGCTGCTGCACTTCGTGGCCGGCACGGTGCTCGGCGGCGGATTGAACTACGGGCTCTGCTTCTTCGGTTTCCTCATCGTCGCCCCCGGCGCGCTGGTGCTCAGCCACCTGCGCCGCGAGGTGGAGGGGAACTACCGCCAGGGGGCGCGCGATCGCACCGGGCTCCCGGTCGACGTGCCGCGCATCCTGCGGAGCCGGCGCGTCGTCGGCCGCGGGTTCCTCCTCGCGACCTGTCTGCTGTCGGTGCCGATCTTCCTCTTCACGGCGTCGCTCTTCGTCCTCTTCCCGCGCGTGGGGCTGTCGCTGCTGCTCCTCAACCACCCGCACTCGGGGCGCATGGTCGGCTTCTCCGATCACGTGGACCTCGGCGAGGTCGGCATGCTGCGCGCCGATCCGTCGATCGCGCTGCGCTTCGAGGTCAGCGACCTGCCGGCCGACCCGCCGCCGCGGATCACCCTGCGCCTGCGCGGCACCGCCTTCGACCAGTACGACGGCCGGCAGTGGCGGCGCACGCAGCTCGATCACCACCCGGACGGGCTCGGCGATTCGATCGAGAGCTTCCCCATCTACCGGATGGCCGGCCCGGGGAACAAGCTGCTCGGGCTGACGGGTGATCGCCGCGTGACGATCGACCTCGAGCCGATCGAGCCGCCGGTGGTCTTCCTCCCGCCGCGCACCGTGGCGCTGAGCGTGCACAAGCCGACCGAGGCGCTGCTCGCCGACCCACTCACCTTGCGGCGCGGTCCCGAGTCCGAGATCCGCTACGCGAGCCCCGACGCGCGCGGGCTGCACTACGACGCCTTCCTCGCCGGCGAGCACGAGGTGCTCACCGAGACGCTGCCGACGGCGGAGCGCAGCCGCTACCTCGACGTACCGGCCGTGCTGCCCGCGCGCATCGGCGAGCTGGCGCACCAGTGGGCCGATGGCGAGACGGGGACGCTGGCCAAGGCGCGCGCGCTGCAGGAGCACCTGAAGCACGACTTCCGCTACGACACCAACTCGCCCTCCGGTGGGACCGCGCAACCGCTCGACGACTTCCTCTTCGCGTCGAAGCGCGGGCACTGCGAGTTCTTCTCCACCGCGATGGCCATCATGCTGCGCGACCTGGAGATCCCGTCGCGCAACGTGACCGGCTTCGTCGGCGGTACATTCAACAGATTTGGACATTACTACGCCGTGCGCGAGGGGGACGCGCACTCGTGGGTCGAGGCGTATCTCGATCAGGGCAACGGGCAGATGGCCTGGGTGACCTTCGATCCGACGCCCACCGCGGGGGCGCAACCGCTCGAGGAGACGACCGGGACGTGGGTGTACTTCCGCGATCTCGTGGAGGCCCTCTCGCAGCGGTGGAACCAGTACGTCGTCGGCTACGACCTGCGCACGCAGGCGCGGCTCTTCGAGGAGGTCAGCCGCGGCTACGACGGGCTGCGCACGAAGACCGGGGCGGACAAGGGGACGATGGGGCGCCTCACGCGCGCGCCGGTCGTGGCCGGAGCGTTCGTGCTCGCGGGAATCGTGGCGTACGTGGCCTGGCGACGTCGCCGGGGACATCGCGGGACGGCGAAACCCGAGGACGAGAAGGTCCCGGTCGACCGCAACATCGCCTCGGCGACGGCGCTGTACCGCGCGCTCGATCACGCGCTGGCGTTGCAGGGGGTCGGGCGGCCGGCGTGGTTGCCGCCGTTGAAGTTCGCCGAGCAGCTCACCTCGCGGCAGCACCCGCTGGCGGACGACGTGATGGAGCTGACGTCGACCTACCTGGCCGCGCGCTTCGGCGGCCTGGTGCTCGACGAGGAGAAGAAGCGCGACTTCGAGCGCCGCGTGAAACGCATCCGCACCTACGTGAAGCCGCCCACGCCACCGGCGGTAACGGGTACCGCGACAGCCTGATCAGACCGCTTCGCTCAGGCGGCGATCTTCTTGGTGAGCGAGATGTTCACGAGCTTGCCGTCGCGACGACGGGCCGAGCCGTAGATGCTGCCGGTCGCCGGGCGGGCGGTGCGGCCTTCGAACTCGAGGTCCGCTTCGCCGTCGTCGATCCAGGCGACGACCACCGGAAGCTCCTCTTCCGTATCGGTCTGCAGCTCGAGGACCGAGACGTTCACGCCGGCGCGGAGCTCGGCGACCGAGACGCGACGCTGCATCGAGCCGATGGGGCGAGCGCCCCGACGCGGGGGGCGGCCGTCACGGGCGCGGTAGGTCTGGACCACGAGGCGGAACGTCTGATCGTCCGCCGCACCGGCGAGGTCGGCCTTCACCTGAGCCCGCACCGTGTTCGCGCCGACGGCTCCGAGAGTCGTCGCCGCGAGAATCGCCATCCAGCTGCTGGCCTGCGTGGTCATCATCGTGGTCTGCATCGCCGTCACCTTGATGACGCTCTCTGCGAGCACCGTGCCAGGAGTTCCGCTGCGTCGTCCCTGCTTCTTTCTACGCGGAGGCTCGAGGCGAATTTCCCGGGCGACTGTCGGTTTGTGTCCACTTGGCGCCAGGAGCGGCGGCGGCTGGCCACGTCCGCCACCCTGTCCGGAACAGGACGCCCCACCGTCCGGGACGACACCTGGGTCACGATTGCCCCCGATGATGGAACCCGGTGTCCACATGATGAAATGTGCGCACCGGGTTCATCTCGACTGCCCTCAGTTGGCGGCCTGGGCCTCGAACGTCAGCTCTCCGCCGACGGGGTGGTCGACGAGGATGGTGGTGCGCGGGGCGTAGTGACCGCCGAGCACCTGCTTGGCGAATGCGTCTTCCAGGTGCTTGCGGATGGCGCGCTTGAGAGGCCGCGCGCCGTACTGCGGATCGAAGCCCGCCTCCGCCAGGTAATCCTTCGCCCGGTCGGTGAGGCGCACCGCCAGCTCACGACGCGCGAGGCGCTCCTCGAAACGCTGCAGCTGGATGTCCACGATGCTCCGCAGCGAGGTGCGGTCGAGGCGGTGGAAGACGACGATCTCGTCGAGACGGTTCACGAACTCCGGGCGGAAGGCCTTCTGCACCTCGTCGAGGGCGGCCCGCTCGACCAGCGCGCGCTTGTCGGCCGCGTCGATCTCCGGACGGTCCTCGATGGTCGCGATGTGCTGCGAGCCGATGTTGGAGGTGAGGATGATCACCGTGTTCTTGAAGTCCACGGTGCGCCCCTGGCCGTCCGTGAGGCGACCGTCGTCGAGCACCTGGAGGAGCACGTTCCACACGTCGGGGTGCGCCTTCTCCACCTCGTCGAAGAGGAGGACGGCGTAGGGGCGACGGCGGACCGGCTCGGTGAGCTGGCCCCCCTCGTCGTACCCGACGTACCCGGGCGGCGCGCCGATGAGGCGGCTGACCGAGTGCTTCTCCATGTACTCGCTCATGTCGAGGCGGATCATGGCGCGCTCGTCGTCGAACAAGAACTCCGCCAGCGCACGCGCCAGCTCGGTCTTGCCCACGCCGGTGGGGCCGAGGAAGAGGAAGCTGCCGATGGGGCGCTTGTCGTCCCCGAGCCCCGCGCGCGAACGGCGAACCGCGTTGGAGACCGCCTCGACGGCGTCCTCCTGGCCGATGACCCGCTTGCGCAGGTTGTCTTCCATGTGGAGCAGCTTCTCCATCTCCGCCTGGAGGATCTTGGACGCGGGGATGCCGGTCCACTTGGCGATGATGGAGGCGACGTCTTGATCGGTGACCTCCTCGCGGAGGTAGCTGGCGCCCGACTGCACCTTGGCGAGATCGGCGCGGAGCTGCTCGAGGTGCTTCTCCGCCTCCGGCAGCTTGCCGTAACGGATCTCGGCCGCCTTGCCGAGGTCGCCTTCACGCTGCGCCACGTCCGCTTCCGCGCGGAGCTGCTCGAGGAGCGGCTGCGCGTTGCGCACCTGGTCGATGACGTCCTTTTCTTTTTGCCACTGCGCGCGCATCGCGCTCGACGACTCCTCGAGCTCGGCGATCTCGCGCTTCACGTTGACCAGGCGGGTCTTGCTCCCGTTGTCGCGCTCCTTCTTGAGCGCCTCGGCCTCGATCTGCAGCTGCGTGAGGCGACGCTGCACCTGGTCGATCTCGACCGGCATGCTGTCGATCTCCATCTTGATCTTCGCCGCCGCCTCGTCGACCAGATCGATCGCCTTGTCCGGCAGGAAGCGATCGGTGACGTAGCGATCCGAGAGCATCGCGGCCGCGACGAGCGCCGCGTCCTGGATGCGGATGCCGTGGTGGTTCTCGTAGCGCTCCTTCAGACCGCGAAGGATGGCGATGGTGTCCTCCACGCTCGGCTGCTGGACGAACACCGGCTGGAAGCGGCGCTCGAGCGCGGGATCCTTCTCGATGCGCTTCCTGTACTCGTCGAGCGTCGTCGCGCCGATGCAGCGCAGCTCTCCGCGGGCGAGCGCCGGCTTGAGCAGGTTCGCCGCGTCCATCTGCCCCTCGCCAGCGCCCGCGCCGACGATGGTGTGGATCTCGTCGATGAAGAGGATGATCGCGCCGTCCGCCGACTCGACCTCCTTCAGCACCGCCTTGAGGCGATCTTCGAACTCACCGCGGTACTTGGCGCCGGCGATGAGCGCGCCCATGTCGAGCGTGAGCAGGCGCTTGTCCTTGAGGCTGGACGGTATGTCGCCTCGGACGATGCGATGCGCGATCCCCTCGACGATGGCCGTCTTGCCGACGCCCGGCTCGCCGATGAGCACCGGGTTGTTC
>JAMFST010001015.1 GCA_026225435.1 Labilithrix luteola | reverse complement strand
GCGCGCCATGGTGCTGATGGCGCCGGGCTGGGTCCGCACCGAGCTAGGCGGTTCCGACGGCCGCTTGAGCATCGAGGAGAGCGTCCCCAACCTGGTGAACGTGCTCCTCGGCAAGGTGGGCACGCCGGGGCTGCAGTACGTCGACTATCTCGGCCGCACCGTCCGCTGGTGACGTATCGTCGAGCGCATGAACCCGGTGGGGCTGGTGCTCGGCGTGGTGTTCGTCACACCGCTCGTCGTCCTCTACGCCCTGTTCATCCGCTGGTGCGACCGCTTCGAGCCGGAGCCGTGGTGGCTCTTGCTCGCCGCGTTCTTGTGGGGCGCGATCTTCGCCACCTCCGGCGGCGGTGAGATGAGCAGCCTGGTGCAGGGCTCGATCGAGCTCTTCACCGGCCAGAGCAGCGACGCCGTCGGCGCCACGGTGGTGGCCCCGATCTTCGAGGAGGCGTTCAAGGGGATCGGCGTGGCGCTGGTGGCCGTGGTCACCGTCCTCGGGCTGAAGGAGCTCGACGGCCCGCTCGACGGCGCCATCTACGGCGGGATGATCGGCCTCGGGTTCACCCTCACCGAGGACATCCTCTACGTGTCGCGGCAGTACGCGGTCGCCGGCTTCGGTGGGCTCGTCGTGCTCCTCTTCATGCGCACGGTGCTCCTCGGCCTGTCGCACTGCACCTTCACCGCGCTCACCGGCATCGGCGTCGGGATCGCCATCGAGGCGAAGCGCAAGCGGACCAAGCTGGTCGCGCCGTTCCTCGGCTACCTCTGCGCCGTCGCGCTGCACGCCTTGCACAACGCGCTGCCGACCTTCTTCGGCGACGAGGGGCTGGCGGCGATGATCCTCGTCTCCTGGATCTTCGATCTCCTCTTCTTCCTCGTGCTCGCGCTGCTGGTCACGCGCGACCGCGCCATCGTCATCCGCGAGCTGCTCGGCGAGGTCGGCGGCCTCCTCCACCCGCGGGAGCTGAAGCTGGTGAGCAGCTACCTCGAGCTCGGCACCAAGAACCTCGCGGTGCTCCTCGCCCAGGGCTTCGGCCCGTTCCAGGAGCGGCGCAAGAAGCAGCTCGCGCTCGTGGAGCTGGCCTTCCTGAAGAACCGCCGCCGGCGAGGCGAGCACGGTCGCAGCCTCGACCTCCGCGAAGCCGAGCTCCGCGCCGACATCGCCCGCGCGAACGCGCGCGGCACCATCATCGGCGCGTGAGACTCAATCGTGAATGGTCACCGTGCCGCCGCCGGTGCCGCTGCAGGCGCCGGTGATCGAGTAGGGGATGCCGATGGCGCCCAGGAGCCCCTCGCTGCCTTCCCACTCGGAGGCGTTGGACACGTCGAGGACGGTGCCGGTGGTGCAGCTCGAGCCCTTGCAGACGGTGACCGTCTTGCCGCAGTAGGCGCGCGTCGGGCCGGCGAGCCAGTGAGCGGTGTCGCTGCAGACGGCGACGCCGGTGCATCCCCAGCTGACCTCACCGGCGGGGAGCTTCTTGGAGAACGAGGAGCAGTTGTGGAGAAAGCTGCAGCTCCCCTCGAACGCGATCTTGCTGCCGACCAGCGGGCCGGTGGCGGTGACGAGCGAGCCGGCGTTGGACTTGTTGACCAGCTGCCCGGACGAGTTGACCAGGTGGTACGAGCTCTTGCCCATCCTCAGCGAGTAGACCTGGTTGGAGCCGATGATCGAGCCGGTGTTGGTCACCAGCCCGGCGATGCCGAGGTCGACCGACTGGGTGGCCGCGGTG
>JAMFST010001014.1 GCA_026225435.1 Labilithrix luteola | reverse complement strand
GTCGGCGCCGGGCCCGCGGGGCTCGCAGCGGCGGTGTACGGCGCGTCGGAGGGTCTGAGGACGCTGGTGCTGGAGTCGAACGCCTCGGGCGGGCAGGCCGGCTCGAGCTCGAAGATCGAGAACTACCTCGGCTTCCCCACCGGCATCTCCGGGCAGGCGCTGGGGGCGCGCGCCTTCAACCAGGCGGAGAAGTTCGGCGCCCAGGTGCGCATCGCCGAGAGCGCGACGCGGCTGCATTGCGACGAGACGCCGTTCCGGGTGGAGATCGGCAACGGCAAGGCGGTGCTCGCGCGGACCATCATCGTCGCGTCCGGCGCCGAGTACCGCAAGCTGGAGGTGCCCGAGCTGGCGCGCTTCGAGGGGGCCGGCGTCTACTACGCGGCGACCTTCGTGGAGGCGCAGCGCTGCGGCGACGAGGAGGCGATCATCATCGGCGGGGGAAACTCCGCCGGGCAGGCGGCGACCTTCCTCGCCCGCTCGGTGAAGCACGTGCACATGCTCATCCGCGGGCCGGATCTGGCGGCGAGCATGTCGCGGTACCTGATCCGCCGCATCGAGGAGACGCCCAACATCACGCTGCGCCGGCGCACGCGGGTGGTCGGGCTCCACGGGGAGTCGCACCTCGAGCGGGTGACCTGGAAGGACGACGTCACCGGCGAGGAGAGCACCCACCCGGTGCGCCACCTGTTCTCTATGGCCGGCGCCAAGCCCAACACCGAGTGGATCCGCGACTGCGTGGAGATGGACGCCAACGGTTTCATCTGCACCGGCGCGGAGATCACCGCCGACGGGCGGAAGAGCGGCGGGTGGTCCCTGCCGCGCCCGCCGATGCTCTTCGAGACCTCCAAGCCGAAGGTGTTCGCCGTGGGAGATGTGCGCTCGGGGAGCACCAAGCGCGTCGCCTCGGCGGTCGGCGAAGGGTCGGTGTGCATCGGGCTGGTGCACAAGGTGCTGGCCGAATGAGCGCGCGATCGGCTCAAGAAAATCCGTCGGCAGCCGTACCGACTGAAGGATGAGCGCGCGCCTTCACGTCGAAGTGGTCGCGCCGAAGGTGTTCACTTCGCGCGCGACCGGCCACTGCGACGTCGCCATGGTGGACGAGCTGATCGGCCACCTCGAGGCCTGGCGCAGCAAGGCCGGTCCGGGGCTGGTCGCGTTCCACGACCTCGACGAGGTGACCGACTACGACTCGGAGGCGCGCCTCCGCATCACGCCGTGGTCGCGGCAACACCTGGCGCAGTTTCACGAGGTGCACGTCCTGGTGCGCAGCCAGGCGCTCGCCTGGGGGATCCGGCTGCTCAGCGTGCTGACCGACGGGCTGATCACCGCGCATCACGAGCGCGCCTCGTTCGAGGCGGCGCTGGCGAAGGCCGTGAGACCGGTTGTGATCGGAGCGTCACGCGGGTAAGCCGTTAGCCGGTGAACCGGCCATGAGCGCGAAGAAACTCTCGACGCACCTCGATGCACAGGGGCGCGTCATCATGGTCGACGTCGGGAACAAGGACGTGACGGCGCGCACGGCGACGGCCGCCTGCGTGGTGCGGATGGCGAGGACCACGCTCGACCGGCTGCGCAGCGGCGACACCCCCAAGGGGGACGTGCTGGCGACGGCGCGCATCGCCGGCATCCAGGCGGCCAAGCAGACCCCGGCGCTGATCCCGCTGTGCCACGCGATCGCGCTGACGGCGGTGCGGGTGGAGATCGATCTCGGCAAGACCGAGGTGACCGTCCGCGCGACCTGCGAGGCGCGTGACCGCACCGGCGTCGAGATGGAGGCGATGATGGCGGCGTCGGTCGCCGGGCTCGCGCTCTACGACATGCTCAAGGGGATCGACCGGAGCATCACCCTGCAGACGGCGCTCCTGACGAAGGACGGCGGAAAGTCCGGGTCGTTCCGGCGGGCCGGCAAGTGAGGGGCGGCACGTGGCCGCGCGCGCGCGCGACGCTGCTGCTGGCGAGCGCGCTCGGTGCGGGAGCGTGCAAGCCGCACAAGGAGTGGAGCGTCGTGACGGCGGTGGCGCCGGCGCCGGTGATCGTCGCGGCGGCGGTGAGCTTGCGGGCGCCACTGGAGGAGCTGGCGCGGCAGTACGAGTTGGCTCACCCGGGGGCGAACGTGCGCTTCTCCTTCGGGGCGAGCGGTGACCTCGCCCACCAGATCCGCGAAGGGGCCCCGGCGGCGCTCTTCGCCAGCGCGGCGGAGGGGCCCGCCAGGGAGCTCGAGGCGGCGCAGCTGGCCACGCGCTCGTGCGTCCTCGCCACCGGAGCGCTGACGCTCGTGCGGCGCGACGCTCCGGAGCTCGCCGGGTTGCGCTGGGAGACGCTCGCGCAGACGCCCGCGCTGGCCAGGCTGGCGCTCGGGTTGACGCCCGCGGTGCCGGCCGGCGTGTACGCGGAGGAGACGCTGCGCACGCTCGGCAGCTTCGAGGCGCTCGGCCCGAAGATCGTCCGCGGCGCCAACGCGCGCAACGTGCTCGACATGGTGGCGCGAGGCGAGGCCGACGCGGCCATCGTCTACGCCACCGACGCGATGATCTCGGTCGACGGGGGGGCACGGGTCGTCATCGTGGGCCCACCGCCACCATCGGCCGCGCCGCGGGTCGTCTACCCGCTCGACGTGGTGCGCAGCGGGACCGGCGACGCCGGCGGAGACACCAGCGCGACGGCCAGCTCCTTCGCGGCTGCGCTGTGCGCGCCGGACGCCGCGGCGGTGTTCGCCAGGTTCGGATTCGGGGCGCCGTGAGCGACGGCGTGGCGGGCTAAGGCGCGTGGGCGGCGACCCGCTCCTGTGGCACTCGCTGGGCGTGTCGACGCGCATCGTCGCGCTGGCGATGATCGTGGTCATCCCGCTCGGAGGAGCCGCCGGCTACGCGCTCGCGCGGGGGCGGTTCCGCGGGCGCAGCGTGCTCGACGCGCTCCTCACCTTGCCGCTGGTGCTGCCGCCGTCGGTCGTGGGGTACGCGCTGCTGCTCACCTGCGGGCGGCGCGGGTTCATCGGCGCGCCGCTCGAGCGGTGGTTCGGGGTGCGGCTGGTGTACAGCAGCAGCGGGGCGGCGCTGGCGGCGGCGGTGGTGGCGCTGCCGCTGATGGCCAAGGGGGCGGAGAGCGCCTTCGCCCGCGTCGACCGGCGGCTCGAGCAGATGGCGCTGTGTCACGGGCTCGGGCCGTGGGCGACATTTCGCGCCGTCACCTTGCCGCTCGCCGCGCGGGGTCTCGGGATCGCCGTGAGCCTCGCGGGGCTGCGTGCGCTGGGGGAGTTCGGGGCGACGCTGGTGTTCGCCGGGTACGTGCCCGGCGAGACCGACACGGCGCCGCTGTCGATCTACGCGGCGCTGCAGAACGGGGACGACGCGACCGCGGGGCGGCTGGTGATCGCGCTGGCGGTCGTGTCGTCGGTGGCGGCGATCGCGCTGTCGCGCTGGGGGAGCGCCGCGCCGAACGGGGAGCGCACGTGAGCGGCGAAGGCGTGCAGGTCGACGCGCAGGTCAGCGTGCGGGGCTTCGTGCTGCGGGCGCGCTTCGCGGCGCCGCCGGGGGTGACAGCGATCGTCGGGCCGTCGGCGTCGGGGAAGACGCTTCTGCTCGACTCGCTGGCGGGGTTGGTGCGGGCAGACGGCCGTGCGGGCGGTGGCGGCGCTGCGAGCGGCAGCGGCGCCGCGTTCGT
>JAMFST010001013.1 GCA_026225435.1 Labilithrix luteola | reverse complement strand
CGACGGCGCGGCGCAGCTGCTCGAGCACGTCGTCGGAGCTGGCCAGCGCGGAGCGGAGCTCACGGTTGGCGCGCTCGTGCGCCGTCAGGGCGATGTCGCGCAGCAGATCCTGCTTCGCCGCCACATGATTGTACAGACTCGGCGCCTGCATGCGCAGCGCGCTGGCGATGTCCTTCATGCTGGTGCCGTGGTAGCCGAGCTTGAAGAACAGGGTCAGCGCGGCGTCGCGCACGTCGGCCGTGCGGCCCTTCTCGGCGAGGCGCGGGCGCTGCTTCGAGACGGCGGTGGCGGTGGTGGCAACGGCGCCGATCGTCACCTTCTTCGCAGCCGACCGCTTGGCCGGGATAGTAGGCATTTTCGCCAAGTTGCCAGAACGTTTCGACTCCAGCAACAGGCTGTTCGTACGAAGCAACGCGTTACGAACGGTCATTAGCGTTGAACGCGATCGGTCATCGCGCTGGCCCATCCGCAACGACGCGCGTTCTGTCCTGGTCCCGGCGTTACCGCGAGGTAGCTTGACGCGCATGACGCTCCCGGCCGCCTCGTCTCGCTCGCGAAGGATCTTCATCACCGGCGCCACCGGCGGCGTCGGTGAGCTGGTGGTCAAGACGCTCGCCGCCCGCGGCGAGACCGTCCTGGCGCACGCGCGCGACCGGGTGGCCCTGGCGAAGCTGGTGGCCGACGTGCGCGCCAGCGGCGGGACGATCACCCCGTTCGAGGCGGACATCTCGTCGCTCGCGGCGACGTGCAAGCTCGCCGACGCGGTGGAGGCGGCCGGCGACGTGGACGTGCTGGTGAACAACGCAGCCGTCGGTTTCGGGCGCGACACGACGCTCCGCGAGGTGAGCCAGGACGGTCTCGAGCTGCGCTTCGCGGTGAACTACCTGGCGGCGTTCCTCTTGACCGAGCGGCTCACGGCGCGGCCGGGAAAGACGCCGGCGGTGCTGCACGTGGCTTCGATCGGCCAGGCGCCGATCGACGAGAGCGATCTGCAGAGCGAGCGAGGCACCTACGACGGTGTCCTCATCTACCGGCGGAGCAAGCTGGCGATGATCATGGACACGTTCGAGCGAGCGCGTCGCGATCGCACGCGCGCCTACCTCGCGGTGCATCCCGGCACCTTGCTGGCGACCAAGATGGTGATCGAGGCCGGGATCAACCCGCTCGGCAAGGCGGAGGATGGCGGCATCGCGGTGACCGCGGCGATCGACCACGTGCTCGCGGGGGAGACCGGCCTCTACTACGACACGACGAAGCAAGCGCGCGCGAACGAGGCCGGCTACGACGAGGCGGCGCAGGGGCGCCTGCGGCAGGTCGCGCTCCAGCTGCTCGCGCCGTACCTTTGATCAGTGCCGCGGCGGGCGCAGGTAGGACTTCTCGCCCCACGGGCAGGCGAAGACCTGCGGCTTGGTCAGCACCCACAGCGTCGGAACCGGCGGCGGTAGCTTGCCGAACGGGCCGTCGCCGTCGGTGAAGTAGACGACACCGTCGACGTCGTGCGCGCCGAGGATCGACGGGTCGAAGACCGGGCGCAGATCGGTGCCACCGCGGCCGATGACGTAGTCGAGCTTCCCGGCGAAGGGGTACACGCGCGCCACCTTCACGTCGCACTCGGCGATGATCACCTGCGCGCGCTCGCCGAGGACGACCAGCTGGCGGGCGATCTCCTCGAGCTCGGCGCGCGACATGCTCAGCGACGTGTCGATGGCTACCAGGAGCCGCGGGCTCTCCGAGCGGCGCGGCGCCCAGGTGCGGCCGGGGACCTCGAAGATGCGCTGGGGGAAGCGGCGGCTCGGACGTGACCAGGTGTGCACCGGCGAGCGGGCGCGAGCGACGAACTGGGTGAGCGCGGCGCGCCAGTCCATGACGTGCTCGGGCGCGCGGGTCGTCTCGAAGAGCTCCTCGACCAGCGAGGCGGGCGAGCGGCCGGCGACGGTGAAGCGCCGAGGGTTCTCGTCCGCGGCGTCGTCGCGCGCGTCCTGATCGTCGTCGGGCGTGTCGTCCGGGGGCTGCGGCGTCGCCGACTTGCCGCGCCCGCGCCCCTTGGCCTTCGTCGGCGGCGGGGGAGGCGGCGGACGGTTCTTCGCTCGCTCCTCGCGCGACTCCTTCACCGCGCGATCGATCAGGATCGCCGTCTGCGCGATGGCGCCGGGCGAGGGCTCGGTCTTGTTGCGCGGGAAGAAGCGGTGGTCGTCGAGCGAGCCGTTCGCCTCGTCGCCGTGCGTCGGGCGCGGCCGCTTGCCGGTGCCTTGCAGGTGGCGCACGAGGATCTCGTAGCGGTCCCAGGTGCTCTGCCCGGGGCGGATGCCGACGTGCGAGTAGGCGCGGCAGGTGATGGCTGGCGGCAGCGGCTCCTCGATGTACTCGTTGGCGGACATTTCCACCGCCAGGTCCATCAGCTCCGGCTCCTCCACCAGGGTGAACTTGGGATGCGTGAGGTGCCCGAGCGCGACGTGGTGCACCTCGTGGAGGAGCACGCCGCGCAGGTACTGCGGCTCCTTCATGAAGGAGTCGACGTTCAGGTGGAGGAAGAAGCGGCCATCGTGGAGCGACACGGCCATGCGCGCCACCGACGGATCGGCCACTGGCGTGAGCTTGGCGAGGATGGCCGCGTAGTACGGGTAGGCCTGGAGGAAGCCGGGATCGCGGAGGAAGCCCTGGAGCCAGTCCTCGAGCTGGTTCCGGGTGGCGGCGGCCGTCACGAGCCGGGCCGCACCGGCGTGATGCCGATGCGCTTCAAGGTCTCGACCAGCGGAAGCGCGTCGCGCTCGGAGATGGCCACCAGCACCTGGCCGAGCGCCGTGCGGGCGATGTTGCTCCGTTTCAGCTCGGGCAGCCGCGAGGGCTGGGAGAGGAAGGCGCGTAACGCTGTTATCGCCAGGGTCACGCGGTGGCGCTTGTGCGGATCGCCGCGCCAGGCGGCGAGCTTCTTCTCGGCCGCGCTCCCGCCGAAGTTGCCGAGCAGCTCGGTGGGATCGAGATCGATGAGCGTCGCCGCCGTCGAGTTGCCGCCGATCGCCTCCTGCAGCTTCTCGCGCTGGTCTCCGGGAAGATCGGCGAGGAGCGCCTCGAACGAGGCGAGGGTGAGCAGCTGCTGCGCGGCGAGCACGCCCGCCTCCGGACCGGCGAGCAGCGGCGCCAGGCGGTGGACGATCTCGTCGATGCGATCGG
>JAMFST010001012.1 GCA_026225435.1 Labilithrix luteola | reverse complement strand
GCCCGCGTCGGGCACCGCACCGCCCGTGGTGGCGTCGGAGCTCCCACCGTCGGCGGGTCGCGGGGACGCCGAGTCATCGCTGCCGCACGCCTCTCCGAAGACGGCGGCGAGCAGGAGCGGAACGGTCACACCGACGAAGGTCGAAACGAGCGCGCGGGATCGAAGCATCCACCGATCATAAAACGGACGGCGCACGCCGCCGCTACCTGACTTCTTGGCGATGCGTTTCTGCGGCTGAGCACGTGTTCGAGCATCGTGCGCGCACCTAGCCCTTTGTCCTACCGCAGCTCCCCGAGGCTCCCGCGGAAGGAGCTGCCTCTCAGCCGTGGCGCCAGCTCGTCGCGAATCGCTTCGCTTCGCCGCTCGCGTCAGCGGGAGAGCCCCCGGCTCGGGGAGGTATCCATAGCTTGACGATCGCGGGAGGTCCTCGGCCACTGCCACGACGGCGCTCGAGACGCTGCGCCTGGACCGCTACCGCCCACCTCGCGCGGCATAGAGGGCACACGCGCTCACGGCGATCACCGGCAGTATCATGGCCGCATACCCGGCGATGACGGCGGCGAACGCGCCGGCGACCGCGCCGGAAGCGAAGCCGCCGGCGATGAGGAGCAGGAGGACGAGCTTCGGCCCACGGGGGCGCTCGCTGGTCCGGCGTCGCCAGAAGCGCAGCCACCGCGCTGCCTCGATCCCCAGGTCCGTGACGACGCCGGTGAGGTGGGTGGTGCGCACGACCGCCCCCGAGAGCCGGGTCACGAGCCCGTTCTGGATCCCCATGGCCAGCCCGAGGAGAAGCGGAGCGAGGCTCGGGGCCCATCGCGCTCCCGAGAGCAGCGGCGACGCGACGAACCCCGCCAGAACGATCGCCTCGACCGCCAGCGCCGCGGCGTAGGCCAGCGATCGTCGCGAGAAGGCCCCGCTCTCGACGATCGCGCCGACGGTCATCGCGCCCACGAAGAAGGCGAGCACCAGGCTCGCCGCCTCGACGATCGTGGAGGTCGCTCCTTGCGTCAGAGCGTCGGCCAGGCGACCGATGTTCCCGGTCACGTGTGACGTGAAGGCGCCCACGAGGACGAAGCCGGCCGAGTTCACGAAGCCGCCGACGAAGGCGAGGTAACCCGCCACCACCCGGTTCTGTCGCTCCGAGCGCGCCGAACCCTCGCGGGAGAACATGACGAATGGCTACCACGTGCGGTAACTGCCGGCCGAAGGCGGCTCAGAATTCCTCGTAACCCGCTGCCGCGGGCAAGCGCGCCGGTGCGTTCGGCCGAGCAACGTCCCTTCTACGAAGCGACTCCTCAGGAGGCGCGGATCTTCGGCGGAGGCTGCTCGTTCATGAGGAGCCAGAAGAGCCCCAGCGTCTTCGCCGTCTCGGCGAACTGCGCGAACTCCACCGGCTTGCGCACGTAGCCGTTGGCGCCGAGGTCGTAGCCGCGGATGATGTCCTCGTCCTGCTTCGACGAGGTCAAGATCACCACCGGCAGGACGCGGGTCCGCGGGTCGGCGCGGAGCCGGCGGAGCACCTCGAGCCCGTCGATCTTGGGGAGCTGGAGATCGAGCAAGACGACCGCGGGCAGCGCGCTCGTGTCGCGTCCGGCGTGGGCGCCCGTGCCGAAGAGGTAGTCGAGCGCCTCCGCCCCATCACGAACCACCTCGACCTGGTTGGCGACACCGCAGGCACGAAAGGCGAGGAGCGTGAGCTTCTCGTCGCTGGCGCTGTCCTCCACGAGGAGAATGATCTTGTTCATGCGGTGAGGGCTCCGGGGCGGTGATCGGGGAGGGTGAAGAAGAAGGTGGCGCCCCCGTCGACGACCCCCTCGGCCCAGACGCGGCCGCCGTGACGATGGACGATGCGCTGCACGGTCGCGAGGCCGATGCCGGTCCCCGCGAACTCGGCGCTGGTGTGGAGTCGCTGGAAGGGCGCGAAGAGCTTGGCCGAGAAGGCCATGTCGAACCCGGCGCCGTTGTCGCGCACGAAGAACGTCGCCGGACCGTCCCCGCCGACGATCCCGATGGTGATCGCCGGGGCGCTCACCGTCGAGGTGAACTTGAAGGCGTTCTCGAGGAGGTTCGTCAGCAGCGCACGCCCGAGCTCGGGGTCGAGCATCGCTTCCATGCCGGGCTCGATGGTCGTCTCCACGACGCGCCCGTTGCGGCGCGCGAGCTGCGCGACCAACGCGGTGGCCAGGGCCGACAGGTCGACACGCTCCACGCGGAGCGCGCTGCGCGTGACCCGTGCGAGCGAGAGCAGCGCGTCGATGAGGTCCCCCATCTTCTTCGCGTTGAGGAGGATCTCCTGCAGCCAGTCTCGCCCCTCGGCGTCGAGCTTGCTGTCGTAGGTGTCGAGCAGCACCTGGGCGAAGCCATTCATGCCCCGCAGCGGCGCGCGGAGATCGTGCGCGACCGAGTAACTGAAGGCCTCTAGCTCCGCGAGGGAAGACTTCAGCGCCTGCTCCGTCGCCTTGCGCAGCGACACGTCGCGCAGGGAGCAGGAGATGAGCATACCTCCGTCCGTCTCGAACCTCCCGCGGCTGATCTCGAGCGGGAACTCGCCTCCGTCTCGTCGCCGGCCCGAGAGATCGAGCGCGGAGCTCATTCTCAGGACGCTGGGGTCGGCGGCGAAGGTGGCGCGGTCCGCCGTGTAGGCGCTCTGAAAGCGCTCGGGGACCAACATCCGCGCATTGCGGCCGAGCAGCTCGTCGCGCACGTATCCGAAGAGCTGCTCCGTCTGCGAGTTCACCAGGACGATCTTGCCGTCCTCGTCGACGACGACCACCGCGTCCGCCGCCCCCTCGAGCAAGCCGCGGAGAATCACCTCCGAAGCCCGCACCCGACGCAGGTGCTCGACGGCGACGGCCGCGTGCCGGTTGGCGGTGAGATCGAGGACGAAGGAGATGGTCTCGCCATCGGAGTCTCGGAGCCGTGCCGAGCCGATCATCACGGGCACCCGGTGGCCGTCCTTGTGGAGATACTCCTTCTCCCGCAGGGTGCTCACCCCGGTCGATGCCATCTCCTCGATGGCCACGGTGTCCGTGCCGCTCCACTCGGGAGGGGTGAGCGACGTCCAGCGCACCTGGCCGGAGAGGATCTCCTCGCGGGCGTACCCGACGGTATCGAGGAGCGCTCCGTTGATCTCGAGGATCCGGCGGTCGACGGTGGCGACGACGATGCCGAGGATCCCCGCATCGTAGAGCGCGGCCAGGCGGGCGCGCGTCCGCAAGAGCGCGACCTCGCCGTCGTCGCGGTCGCGGATGGCGTCTCGAGCAACACGCGACGAGCGCTCGTCACTGCGAATGAGTGCGTAGCCGGTCACCAGGGACAGCAACCCGAAGAGCCCGAGGAGCCCGCCGACCTCGGTGGCGCGCT
>JAMFST010001011.1 GCA_026225435.1 Labilithrix luteola | reverse complement strand
GGTACCAGGCCGCCGGGACCGCCCTCGACGGCGGCGCCGCCTGCGCGGTGGGGGCGATCTGTGACTATCCGCAAGGGCGTTGCGAGTGCGCCGCGCTCCCTCCCGCGCTGGTGCTTGCCTGGCACTGCATCGACCCGGGCGCCGCTTGCCCGGCGGTGCGGCCTCGGCTCGGTCAGCCGTGCACGCAGGAGGCGATGCGTTGCGACTACGACGCGTGCGGCGTCTCGCCGTCGTTCGGCGCGGAGATCTGCACCGGCGGCGCGTGGGTCGCCGCCGAGCCGTACAGCTGCACGCAGTGACGCTGCACCCCGTGACGTCGCTCAGTGATGGTGCGGCGGGAGCGGCGGTGACGGCGGGAACGTGCGCGGCCCGACGGCGTGCGGCGCGGGCGGCCGCGACGTAGCGTGCACCGCGACCGCCGGAGCAGGCGGCGGCGGATGTACGGGCGCGGGCGGCGCCGCGGGTGCGGAAGGCGGTGGGGCGGCAGCGGCCACGGCAGCTGCGGTGGCCGCGGTAGCTGCTGCTGGCGCCGTGGGGGCCGGATCGTCGAAGGCGTCGAGCGTCTGGTCCCCCACGCGCGTGCCGCCGAAGTGGTGAATCATCCAGCGGCCGCCGCTGCCGATGAGGACCAGCGCGACGATGCCGAGCCGCAGCATCCAGTAGGTGCTGAAGAACGAGGGGCCGCCGTGGTGGACGACGATGACCCGTGACTCGGGCTGCGCCATCACCGGCTGAGGGCTGAAGCTCGGTCGCGGTGGCTCGGCCGTCATGGCGAGCTTGCAGTACGGACAGGTGAAGGAGGTGCCACCCGACGGCGGGTGGACCGCTGCGCCGCATTGCGGACAGCTGGAGGGCAAACCGGCGCTGGTCATCACCGGGAAGACACCGGCCGCGGCGCGGCTGTAGCGCGCGACCCGCCAAAGAGTTCCCGGGCGGGCGGGGCCCGTCGTTTTTTGGATCTACTCTGCGGCCATGGCACCCGCACTCCCCCGCATCGCCGTCCTCGACGACTACCAGGACGTCGCCCTGAAGATGGCCGACTGGTCCGTGCTCGAGGGGCGCGCGCAGGTCACCGTGTTCCACGACCACCTGACGAAGGAGGACGACATCGTCGCGCGGCTCCTCCCCTTCGAAGCCATCTGCGTCATGCGCGAACGCACCCCGCTGACCCGCGCGCTGCTCGACCGGCTGCCGAACCTGCACCTCATCGCCTCGACCGGCCCGCGCAACGCGTCGATCGACGTGAAGGCCGCGAGCGAGCGCGGGATCGACGTGCGGCACACGCGCTACAGCAGCACGTCCACCATCGAGCACACCTGGGCGCTGCTGCTCGCCAGCGCGCGCCAC
Organism: Labilithrix luteola; assembly: GCA_026225435.1. GTDB lineage: Bacteria > Myxococcota_A > Polyangia > Polyangiales > Polyangiaceae > JAMFST01. Next base: position 4,082 of record JAMFST010001011.1, on the reverse strand, counting down.
GTGGTGCGGGAGAACGAGGATGTCCGCGCCGGCGGCTGGCAGCGCACCGTGGGGGGGAACTTCCACGGCAAGACGCTCGGCGTCCTCGGCCTCGGCAACATCGGCAGCGAGGTCGCCAAGGTGGGGCGCGCCTTCGGGATGAACGTCATCGCCTGGAGCCAGAACCTGACGGCCGAGAAGGCCGAGGCGCAGGGCGCCAAGCTGGTGTCGAAGGAGGAGCTGTTCCGCCAGTCGGACTACCTCTCCGTCCACCTGGTGCTGAGCGATCGCAGCCGCGGCCTCGTCGGCGCCACGGAGCTCGGGCTGATGAAGCCGACGGCGCGGCTGGTGAACACCTCGCGCGGCCCCATCGTCGAGGAGGTCGCGCTCGTCGCCGCGCTGCGGGAAAAGCGCATCGCCGGCGCCGCGCTCGACACCTTCGACGTCGAGCCGCTCCCGGCGGACCACCCGTTCCGCACGCTCGACAACGTGCTGACGACGCCGCACCTGGGCTACGTCACCGAGGATCTGTACCGCGCCTTCTTCGAGGACACGGTGGCCAACTTGGTCCGCTGGCTCGACGAGCGAACGAAGAGCTGAGCGTTGGCGGAATACCGCCGACGCTACTGCGGCCCATCTAGCGGAGCGAGAGGAACCCCACCAGGAGCAGCGCGCCGATGACGCTGAGCACCGCCATCATCCCCGCCGGCATCACCTTCTTGGTGCGGACGAACGCCGGGACGAAGCGACCGGCGAGGGCGAGACAGATGGCCATTCCGAGGATCGGCCCGGCGAGCGTGGCCGAGGCGCCCATCAGGTAGCCGGCGACGAGGAGGAGCACGCCAGCGATGCCGCCGGAGATGAGCGACGCCCGGCTCTGCGCCTTGACGAAGCCCATGACGCCACCGGCGATGGAGAGGAGGCCGAAGACGAAGAAGTAGGCGCGCACCAGCGAGAACATGACCGCCGACTTACCACGCCGGCACGGTAGGCTGCGTGCCGTCATGCCCCGCAAAGTCAGCGCCAGCATCGGCACCCCGCGCGCGCCCGAGCTTCCCGCGGAGCTCGAACCGTTCCCCTCGCTGCGCTTCGAGCCGCGGCAGCTGATCGAGCACGTGCGCATCGACGGTGGCGCCTTCACCTCCCAGCGCGCCGACTCGGTCCGCTTCGACGGCGTGCACATCACCAGCTCGGCCTTCGACGAGAGCAAGCTGTCCACCGTGCGCTGGTCCGACGTCGTGTGCGAGCGGAGCACGCTGCCGCTGATCGAGTGGCGCGGCGCCGGCTTCACCGGCTGCCTGCTGCGCGGTTGCCGGCTCACCGGCGCGAAGCTCGCCGAGGCCAAGCTGGAGGACGTGCGCTTCGTCGACTGCCACCTCGACTACGCCTCGTTCGCCGATGCGTGCGTCTCGCGAACGGTGTTCGAGAGCTGCCAGCTGCGCGAGGTCGACTTCCACGGCGCCAACCTCGGCGGCACCAGCTTCGTCGACTGCGATCTGCAAGGCGCCGATTTCACTGGCGCCAAGCTCGCCGGGACCGACGTGAGCCGCTCGAACCTGAACGGCGTCACCATCGGCCCGGCCGAGGTGCGCGGGCTCATCGTGAATCGCGAGCAGGCGAGCGCGCTGGCCGTGATGTTCGGGCTGGTGGTACGGGATTGAGGTCATGAAAGCCGCTCTCTTCGAGGCCGCCGGTGCGCCGCTCCGTCTGACCGATCTGCCCGCGCCGGAGCCCGGTGCGGGAGAGGTGCTCGTGCGCATCCGGGCGAGCGCGGTGAACCCGCTCGACATCAAGATTCACCAGGGGAAGGGGGACCACGCGCAGCAGCCGGCCCCCGCGGTGCTCGGCGTGGACATGGCCGGGGTCGTCGAGAAGCTCGGCGCCGGGGTCGATCGCTTCGAGATCGGCGACGAGGTGTACGGCCTCGTCGGCGGCGTCGGTGGTCACCAGGGGACGCTCGCCGAGCAGATCGCGGTGCCCGAAGAGCTCCTCGCGCGCAAGCCGGCGAACCTCTCGTTTCGCGAGGCGGCGGCGCTTCCTCTCGTCATCATCACCGCCTGGGAGGGGCTGGTCGATCGCTGCGCGGTCGCTTCCGGCGAGAAGGTGCTGGTCCTCGGCGCCGGTGGCGTCGGCCGGATCGTCGTGCAGCTCGCGCGTGCCTTCGGAGCGGAGGTCTTCGCCGTCGACAGCGAGAAGAAGCGCGCGGAGATCGAGGGGACCGGCTCCACCTATCTGTCGCGCGACGTTCCCCTTGCCGACCACGTCCAGGCGCACACCGGCGGACGCGGCTTCGACGTCATCTACGACACCGTCGACGGCGCCGTGCTCGACGCGGCCTTCTCCGCGGTACGTCGCTTCGGTCGCGTGACCAGCGCGCTCGGGCGCGGTCCTCACTCGCTCACGCCGCTGTCGATGCGCGCCGCCAGCTTCTCCGGCGTCTTCACCTTGCTGCCGCTGCTCACCGGCGAGGGGCGCGCGCACCACGGCGAGATCCTGACGCGCGCCGCGGCGATGGCGGAGGCGGGGAAGATCACCGCCCTGCTCGACCCGCGGACGTTCTCGCTCGCCCAGGCCGAGGAGGCGCACCAGCTCGTCGCCGCCGGCGGCACGCGCGGCAAGGTCGTGGTCGACGTTCCGGGCTGACGTCTCGCGCCTCAGGAGTGAGCGCGGATCACCGTCGCCGCGAAGCGCTCCATCTCCTCGAGCTGAGGGCTCATCTGCAGCAGCAGGAGATCGAGCCCGGCGCGCTCGTACTCGGCGACGCGCGCGCGCACCTGCTCGGGCGTGCCGACGAGGTTCGGACGGAGCCCACGGTTCGAGACCGAGTACTCCTGCAGCTTCAGCTCCCGTTCGAGCTCGGTCCCCGAGAGCCACTGCTGGAAGTTGGCGAAGCCGGGGGCCGCTGGATCGAGCTTGGTGATCCGCTCCACCTCGCGCCGCGCATCTTCCTCGCTGTCGCGGACGATGGCGTAGGCGGCCATCCCGTACGTCATCGGCGGCTTGCCGGCGCGCTCGCGGCGCTGGCGCATGTCGGCGATCTTCTCGGCGATGAGCTCCGGCTCGTCACCGTGCATGACGTAGGCGTCGCACTGGGTGGCGATCATCGTCTTGGCGGTCTCCGACTCGCCGCCGGCATAGATCACCGGGCGCGGCTTGCGCACCGGCTTCGGCTCGCAGATGGCCTCGGTCAGCTGGTAGCGCTTCCCCTGATGATCGAGCCGCGGCTTGGTCCACAGGCCGTCCACCACTTCGAGCCACTCGGAGGTGCGCCCGTAGCGATCGTCGTGCTGATCGAAGGGGAGCCCGTAACTCTTCGCCTCCTCCGCCCACCACGACGACACCACGTTGAGCGAGAGCCGCCCGCCGGCGATGTTGTCGATGTTGGCCGCCTGCTTGGCGAAGAGCGCCGGGTGGTGGAAGTTGGGGCGCACCGCCACCATCAGCTCGAGCTTCGTCGTCACCGCAGCCAGCGCCGCCGCCGTCGACCAGGCGTCGAGCGCGGGCTTGTCGGTCCCCTTGATGTCGTTGAGGTTCAGCTCGGCGAGCAAGGTGAGGTCGAAGCCGATCTGCTCGGCGCGGACGCACAGGTCGCGCATGTACGGCCAGTCGGCGCGCATCCCCTCGTCGGGCACGTTGCGCAGCCAGCCGCCGAAGACCGGCGCCCAGAAGCCGTACCTCATGCTGCCGTCCTCTTCTGGTGGGCGGTGCGGATCTCGCCGACGAGGAAGTCGACCAGGTTCTCGTGCGGGTCGTAGCCGATCGTCGCCACCGGGTTGGCGACGAAGTTGGAGAGCGCGTTGAGATCGTAGAAGCGCGCCTTGCCGTCGCGATCGTCGATCATGTACTCGACGCCGCCGACATCGAGGTGAGCGGCCTTGGCGATCGCCTCGACGGCGCGGACGATCTCCGGCGGCGGGGTGAAGGCGGTGATGGTGATGCTCGGCTTGTCGACCATGCACACGTCCGCGGGGCAGAGATCGAAGGTGGAGCCGGCGCCGTCGAGGGCGAGCGCGTAGAGGAAGCGGCCGTCGAGCGTCTCGCAGCGGTAGACGCGGCCGTCGCGCGCCGGCACGTACTCCTGCACCAGCGCGACGCCGTCGATC
>JAMFST010001010.1 GCA_026225435.1 Labilithrix luteola | reverse complement strand
CCCGCCGAACAGACCCCGCTCGGCATCCTCGTCGTCATGGAGCTGATCGCCGACATCCTGCCGCCAGGCGTCATCAACGTCGTCAATGGCTTCGGCGTCGAGGCGGGCAAGCCGCTCGCGTCGAACAAGCGCATCTCCAAGATCGCGTTCACCGGCGAGACGACCACGGGTCGCCTCATCATGCAGTACGCGTCGGACAACCTGATCCCGGTCACCCTCGAGCTGGGCGGCAAGTCGCCCAACATCTTCTTCGAGGACGTGATGGCGCAGGAGGACGACTTCGTCCAGAAGGCGCTCGAAGGCTTCGGCATGTTCGCGCTCAACCAGGGCGAGGTCTGCACCTGCCCCTCCCGCGCGCTCATCAGCGAGAAGATCAACGGCCAGTTCCTCGAGCGCGCGCTCGACCGCGCCAAGAAGAGCCTGCCGGGCAACCCGCTCGATCTCGCCACCAACGTCGGCGCGCAGGCCTCGCGTGACCAGCTGGAGAAGATCCTCAGCTACTTCGACATCGGCAAGAAGGAAGGCGCCAAGGTCCTCATGGGCGGCGAGCAGGCGAAGCTCTCCGGCGACCTGGCCGGCGGCTTCTACGTCATGCCCACCGTCTTCTCCGGCAAGAACAAGATGCGCGTCTTCCAGGAAGAGATCTTTGGACCGGTCGTCTCCACGACCACGTTCACCGATTTCGACGACGCCATCGCCCAGGCGAACGACACGCTCTACGGCCTCGGCGCCGGCGTGTGGACCCGCAACGGCACCCAGGCGTACCGCGCCGGCCGCGCCATCCAGGCCGGTCGCGTGTGGACCAACTGCTACCACCACTACCCCGCGCACGCGGCGTTCGGCGGTTACAAGCAGTCCGGTATCGGCCGCGAGAACCACCTCACGATGCTGAACCACTACCAGCAGACGAAGAACATGCTCGTCAGCTACGATCCGAAGCCGATGGGGTTCTTCTGATCATGAGCGCTGCGCAGCCGAAGCGGGTCGACGTGACCGAAGAGGCCGCGGCGCTCATCCGCGAGCTACAAAAGGACAACGGCCCGCTGATGTTCCACCAGTCGGGCGGTTGTTGCGACGGCAGCGCGCCCATGTGCTTCTCCAAGGGGGAGTTCCGCCTCGGTGGGCAGGACGTGTACCTCGGCGACATCGAGGGGTGCGGGTTCTACATGAGCGCGTCGCAGTTCGAGTACTGGAAGCACACCGCGCTCCTCATCGACGTGGTGCCGGGGCGCGGCTCGGGGTTCTCCATGGAGTCCCCGCGCGGCGTGCGCTTCCTCACCCGCTCGCGGGTCCTCGAGCAGGACGAGATCGCCTTCCTGGAAGCTCAGGACAAGGAGAGGCCGCTCGCCGTCGTGGCGTGACCCTCTCGTAGGCGTACAAAAGCAGAAACGGACAAAGCGCCCGGTCATCGACCGCGGCGCTTCGTTTGCTTTGTCAGTTGGCCATCGCGTGGCGCTGCAGCAGGGCGAGGAAGCTGTCGCGGGTGAGGCTCTCGATGGACGGCGGAAGCAGCCGCGCCTCGAGGAGATCGCCGTCCGCATAGCGCCAGACGAGCCCTTCGCCCGGCACGTCGCTCGGCTCGCGCACGAACTGCGAGAGCTCGGCGAAGGAGCGGTCGGACCCCTTGTCGAAGATGCGCGCGAGGAAGAGCACCTCGTTCCCCTCGGCGTGGAGGATGCGCAGCCCCATGTAGCGAAAGCGCGCCGGCGGAGGCGCGGTGTTGCGGTGCGGGTGATCACGCACCAGCGTGCGGTCGAGGTATGCGTCGAGACCGAGCGCGAAGGCGGCGTAGCGCGAGCGCATCAGCGCTTCCGGCGTGGGCGCCGGGCGCTCCCCCTCGTGGTACGGCCGGCAACAGTCGCGGTAGCGCAGGCCGGAGTGGCAGGGGCAGTCACGAACCGGCGTCGCCATGCGGCCGACGGAGTATCGCGAAGAGCGAGACTGCGCTACCCCCCCGGTTACGGCGCGCAAGCTGGGGCGATTAAGAGGGGTCCGGAGAAATTCAGGGAGCGAGGTAGAGCGCCCGGGCGCGGAAGCGTAACGGCGTCTCCTGGTACTCCTCGAGCGCGTGGGCGATGAAGCCCGCGGTCCGCGCGAGGGCGAAGATGGCCGCGGTGGCGCCGAGAGGCATTCCGCCGGCGTAGGCGAGCGCGGCGAGGGCAAAATCGACGTTCGGCGGCGACCCCACCGCGGCGCTCGCTGTCTCCTGCGCCCGGGCGAGGAGAGCACGCTGCGACCGCGTGGCGAGCTGCTCCCGCCCGGCGATCTCGCCGAGGATGGCGACCGCGCGCGGATCGGCAGCGCGGTACACCGGGTGACCGAAGCCGGGGAGCTTCGCCGGCGGCGCGACTGCGAGCAGCGCGCGGGCGAGCGCCGAGTCGACGTCGGTGGCCTCCGCGTCGAGGAGCATCCGGTGCGTGGCGAGGGCGGCGCTGCCGTGGAGCGGACCGTGGAGCGCGCCGAAGCCGGCGAGGATCACGGCGAAGGGATCGGCGCGAGTCGAGGCGGCGACGCGCGCGGCCATCGTCGAGGTGGCCAGCTCGTGATCGGCGAGGAGGACGAGCGCGACGTCGAGGAGGCGCACCTGCTCGCGGTGGGGACGACGCGGTGACAGGCGCGCGTGGAGACGCGCGGCGATGGCGGTGTCGGCCCCGTTGCCGGGGAGGGCGGCAAGCTCGGGGAGCACGTCGACCAGCGCGACGAGCAGGTGGCGCGCGTGCGTCAGCACCGTCCCGGGCTGGAGATGCACGCGCAGGGGAAAAAGCGGCCCGAGCGAGGCGGCGAGCGCGGCGAAGCGATCGAGCGGCGAGCTCGCCGGCGGGAGGACGTCGCGGAGCGCGTGGGCCAGCTTGCGCGCCGCCTTGTCCACCGGCCAGCGCACCTCGTCGGGGAGCGCGCCCGTCCACAGCAGCTCGGCGACCTGCTCGAACGACGCGCGGGTGGCGAGCTCCGTCGCCGACTGACCGCGGTACGACAGGCGCCCCTCCTCCACCCGGGTGATCGAGGTGGCGAGCGACACGTCGACGGTGCCGACGCGCGCCCCTCCGCGCGGACGCCCGCGCCGCGCCAGCTCGTCGACCTCCGCGGGTGCGAAGCGGCTGGTGTGCCCGTCCGGCCCGAGGGTGCGCGAGAGCACGCCGCGACTCACGTAGGCGTAGACCGTCTCCAGGCGGACGCCGAGGCGGGTGGCGACCTCGCCGGCGGTGAGCAGGTTGCGCTTCATCCACGTGGACTTTAGTCAACGTTGACGAAGTGCGCCGCCGACTTCACCGTTCCCGGTATGAAAGACGACACCCGCGCGCTCGTCGCCTCGCTCTGGGCGCAGCTCGGCTCCGCCGACCGCCCCTGCCCACCGCTGACCCTGGAAGACGACACGGACGCGGTGGCGGCGCTCCTCCCCTCCGTCTACGCCGTCGACACCTTCGCCACGGCGACGGTGGCGCTGGCGAGCTGCGCCCTCGCCGACCTCGCGCGCGCGCCTGCGGTGAACGTCGATCGCCGGCACGCCGCCGTGGCCTTCCGCAGCGAGCGCTATCTCGAGCGGGTCGGTCAGGCGCTCCCCGCCTTGTGGGATCCGGTGGCCGGCGATTACCGCACCGCCGACGGGTGGGTGCGCTTGCACACGAACTATCCGCATCACCGCGCCGCCGCCCTGCACGCGCTCGATGTCGCCGAGGACCGTTCCGCGATCACCGCGCGGCTGGCGACGTTGAGCGCCGAGGACGTCTAGCAGCGGGTCGTCGCCGCGGGCGGTTGCGCGGCGAAGATGCGCACCGCGGCGGAGTGGGCGGCGCACCCGCAGGGGATCGCCGTCGCCGCCGAGCCGCTGGTGGCGCGCACGGTGACCGCGCTTCCGGCAGGCGCGGCTCGCGACGTCGCGCCGACGCCCGGACGACCGCTGGCGGGGGTACGCGTGCTCGATCTGACCCGGGTGATCGCCGGTCCCGTGTGCACCCGCGTGCTGGCGGCCTACGGCGCCGACGTGCTCCGCATCGATCCGCCCGGCTTCCTCGAGGGGGAGGTGCTCCTCGGCGACGTGACCCAGGGCAAGCGGCGGGCGACGCTCGATCTGCGCACGGCCGAGGGGCGCACGCGCTTCCTCGAGCTGGTCGCCGAGGCGGAGCTCCTGGTGTGCGGCCTGCGCCAGGGGGCGCTCGCGCGGCTCGGGCTCGACGTGGCGCAGCTGCGCCAGGCAAACCCGGCGCTCGGGATCGTCCTGCTCGACGCCTACGGGTGGACCGGTCCCTGGAGCGGACGGCGCGGGTTCGACAGCCTGGTGCAGATGAGCGCGGGGATCGCTGCTCGCGGGCGCGAGGCGGCCCGGGCGGAGGAGCCGGTGGCGCTCCCGGCGCAGGCGCTCGATCACGGCGCCGGCTACCTGCTCGTCGCAGCCGCCTGCCGGGCGCTGCTCGATTGCCAGGAGCAGCAGGTGGCCACGGTGGCGCGTCTTTCACTCGCGCGCGTCGCACACCTGCTCACGACCCTCGGCGACCAGCACGTTCCGCGTGGCCGCGGGATCGGCCCCGAGGACGCGGCGCCTTACCTGGAGGAGGCGCCGTCCTCCCTGGGTCCGCTCCGACGCGTGCGTGTCCCGGGGCGCATCCATGGCTGCGAGCCGCACTGGTCGCGCCCCGCCGGCGCGCTCGGCATCGACGCGCCCAGCTTCCGCTGAACCCCTGCGCGCGAAAAAACACCACCCCGGCGGGATCGCCGTCAGCACCGCGACCTGCTCGAACTGACGTACTCGCTACAGGCCTACGCGACCTGAGGGTCGCTCTTCGGCTTCACGAGCAGCGGGTGTGCGAAGACCGCCGCGAGGAGGACGACGACGCCGAGGTAGAAGCGTCGATCGAGCTCCCGCTGCTCGCCGAGGAGCACGATGCCGAAGACGAGCGCGTAGACCGGCTCGAGGTTGGTCGCGAGCTGCACCGAGAAGGCCGAGAGCTGCCGCAGCGCCACCAGCGAGAGCGCGAACGGCAGCACGGTGCAGACGGTGGCGAAGACGAGGAGGAGCGCGCCGTTGCGCAGATCGGGGAGGGGCACGAGCGGCCCCTGGTGCGGAAGGATGGCGCTCACGGCGACGAGCAGGAGCATGCCAGCGGTCAGCTCGACGAAGGTGACGCTGAGCGCGTCGGCGTCGGCGATGAGCCGCTTGTTGAGCGAGTTGAAGAGCCCGGCGAGGAACGCCGAGACGACGCCGAAGGCGAAGCCGACTCGCATGGTGGCCGGCACTCCGCCGACCACCAGGGCGACGCCGGGGACGACCGCCAGCCCGAAGAGCAGCTCGTGCGGGTCGAAGCGGCGGCGGAAGAGGAACGGCTCGACGAAGGCGAGGAACACCGGCGCGAGCGCCATGGTGGTCGCCGCGACCGAGGCGTTGGACATCTTCACCGCCGTGTAGAACGTGACCCAGTGGAGGGCGATGACCGCGCCGACGCCCGTGTAGGCGAGCAGGCGGCGGGCGCTCATGGACAGGACGGCCCGGCGCACCCGCGGGACGGCGGCGAGGACCGCCGAGACGAGGATCATCCGCCAGATGACCAGCGGGGTCGCCGGGAGGGTGATGACCCGGCCGAGGATGGCGGTGAAGCCCCAGACGAGCACGCAGAAGTGCGCCTGGAGCAGCGCGCGGGAGTGCGCGGTCACGACGGCGGCCGGCGCCACAGCATCGCCAGCCAGGGCTGCTCGGCGCGCGGCAGACCTTCGGGGCGGTAGTAGTGCCGGATCTCCATGAAGCCCGCGGCGAGGAAGAGCGCGCGCCAGCTCTCGAGATCGAGGTGACTGGCGTAGCGCTCGCCGACGAAGCCTTCCTGGGGAGCGCCGCCGTCACGCGCGCGGGGGTTCGAGCAGAAGAGCGCACCGCCGGGGACGAGCGCGGCGAAGAGGTGCGCCAGCACGCCGGGCAAGAGCGCCGTCGGGACGTGGAAGAGCGAGGCGTTGGCGAAGACGCCGTCGAACGATCCCGGCAGCAAGTCGAGCGCGTGAAAATCCTGGTGTAACACCGTTACACCGGCGTGGGCGCGCGCCATGTGGACGAAGGACTCGCAGCCGTCGAGCCCCGTCGGCTGGTGCCCACGGCGGCGAAGCTCGGCCAGATCGCGCCCCGGACCGCAGCCGAAGTCGAGGATGCGCAACGGGCGACCGGGCTCCGCGTCGGGGAAGGCGGAGAGGAGCGCGTCGAGGTTCTGCGAAACGTCGTGATCGCGCGTACCTTCCCAGAACGCGGCGGCGCGCTCCTCGTAGTGGGCGAGCGTGCGCGTGGAGGCCTGCAGCGCGAGATCGTTCTTCACGTCGTTCACGCCGGTCACGGGACGAAGCTCGCGGTCCCGCGGGCGCGGATGGCGGCGACCTTCGCCTCGAACGGGCCCCAGTCGTCGCGCTCGGCGATGGCGCTCCAGAGCTGCTCGATCTCCTCGATGAGCAGCGTCTCCGGGCGTGCGCCGGCGAAGTACGCGGGCAGCTCGGTGCGCAGCGGCGTGAACCGCTCGAGGACCGCCGCGACCTTGTCCCACAGCTCCCCCTGGTACGGGCCGGTGCCGAAGCGCGCCCGCACCTCCGGCCGCGAGGGGCCACCGTACATCTGGAAGAAGAGCTCCTCGAAGTCGACGTGGGCATCGTCGAGGAAGGCGTAGACGTTGAAACCGAGCAGCGCGTCGAGCTGGTCGTCGTCGCGGCCGTGATCCTGCAGGCCGAGCTTGGCCACGGTCCCCCGCCCCGCCGCGCGCTGCAGCACGCGCTCGAAGTGCGCCAGCCCCTGACCGAACGAGGCCTCCGGCTCGATCAAGCGCAGGCACTCGGCGAGGCGGGTCATGTTCTTGAGGAAGGCGCGCGGCTGGCTCCCGTAGGCGTACAGGCCGTCCTCGTCGAAGTAGGCGGCGGTGAAGCCGAGGTCGTGGCGCGGGAGGAAGCGGTACGGCCCGTAGTCGAAGCTCTCGCCGGTGATGGTGAGGTTGTCGGAGTTGAGCACGCCGTGGACGAAGCCGTTCACCATGAAGCTGGCGCACAGCGCGGCGTTGCGCCCGCAGACGGCGAAGAAGAAGCGCTCCACCTGCTCGACGCGCGGGGTGATGCCGGAGAGCTCGGGGAAGTAGTGAGCGATGGAGTAGGCGAGCAGCTTCTCCAGCCGCGGCACGTCGCGCGCGTGGGCGTGGCGCTGGAAGGTGCCGATGCGAATGTGCGAGTGTCCGAGGCGCACCAGGACCGAGGAGCGCGTGGGGGACGGCTCGTCGCCGCGCATCAGCGCCTCGCCGGTCTCGATGAGGCTGAACGTCTTGGAGGTGTACACCCCCATCGCCTCGAGCATCTCGGTCGCCAGCACCTCGCGCACACCGCCCTTGAGCGTGAGCTTGCCGTCGGCGCCGCGCGACCACGGCGTGCGGCCGCTCCCCTTGGTGGCGAGGTCGAGCAGGCGGCGCCCGTTCTCTTCGCCGTCCTCGAGCTGCGCGAAGAGGAAGCCGCGGCCGTCGCCGAGCTGCGGGTTGTACACGTCGAACTGGTGCCCGTGGTAGCGCAGCGCCAGCGGCTTCGGCAGGTTGGCGGGCAGCGGCTCGAAGCGGGCGAAGTGCGCCTCCCACTCGGCGTCGGTGAGCGTGTCCAGGCCGACGGTGGCGGCGTGGCGCTGGTTGCGGAAGCGCAGGACGTGCTTGGGAAACGGCGCCGGCTGCACCTCGTCGAAGAAACCGTCGCCGAGCTCCTGAATGTGCGGCGCGGGGCGGTAGCGGGGCGAGGTCGGCATGGGAGACCTTTCGATGCGAGAGGCGATCAGACGGCGGAAGCGATCGGTGCGACCGGTGCAGCCTTGGCGACGAAGGCGCGCGCGATACCGACCAGCTCTCCGAGGCGCAGCCCGGCGCGCCCCGGAGCGACGACGTCGGCGGAGGCGGCGCCGTTGGTGCGGGCGAAGTCGGCGAGCGCCCCCACCCGACCCGCCGAGGACAGGCGACCGACGGCGCGCAGATCGACGAAGCGATGCGCCGCGCCGCTCGCGCTGGCGGTGTGGTTGGCGCGGAAGAGACGCGCCGCCTGCGGGCCCCAGGTGCAGAAGACGTCGTCGAGGCGGACGAAGCTGGCCCAGCGCTCGCGGAAGGCGGCGGAGCTCTCCCCGCCGAGGATCGACTCCACCGGCACCTGGAGGTGGAACGCAGTGCTGGGGGCGAGCGCGCCGCGCGGGGCGACGAAGGCGGAGAAGGACTCGCCGGTCTCCACTCGCTGCGCCACCCACTGCACCAGCTCCTCCTCGTCGCCGCGCTCGGGCGAGCCGTAGGTCCAGGCGTTGGCCTCGGCGAAAAGGCAGACGAGATCGGCGCGGCGCTCGCGGAAGACGCGCAGGTGCGCCGGGATGTAATCGGGAGCGCGCGTCGGCCGGGCGTGACGGGTCCCCTGCCGCGGCCCGCCACGCTCGCCGCGCGCGTAAGCCAGCTGCGTATCGACCATGGCGTCGAAGGGGACGAGCATGGGGAGGAAGCGCTGCGGATCGTTCTCGAGCACGCCGAGCACGTGCACCAGCGCCTCGATGGTGGAGACGTAGTCGTCGTGCGGCTCGCGCCGGATGCGGTAGTGGCTCGGCGCGTTCGGACGGAAGGAGTAACGCGGAAGCGCGGCCAGCTCGGGGTTGGAGCGAAACAGCTTGTTCGCCTGCCACCAGGTGCCGTCGAGCACCACCAGCGTCACCGGGTGATCCGGCGGGTTCGTCTCCAGGTCGATCGCCCCCTCGCCGGGGAAGAGCACGGCCGCCGGGCGCTCGGGATCGCGCAGGGCGCGGGCGAGACCGGGCGCGTTGGCCAGCGAGGTCGCCACGTGCAGCTCGGCCCCTTCGAGACAGAGCGCGGCGATGCGCGCCGTGTTGATCGGCACGTCGCGCTCGCGCGGGTGCTGCAGGACGAGCACCTTGGTGCGCGTCTTGATGTGCGGCAGGTGGCGGCAGTAGCAGACGCTCTCCGGCCGCCAGCAGCGCTGGCAGATCACGCGCGGTTCCGGCGTCGAGGTGGCGAGGTCCTTCGCGTTCACGACGAGGCGCTCGGGGCGGCGAGGAGGAGGCGGTTCTTCGGGGTCACGGCGGCGGGGATCACCTGGGTCATGACGGTGTAGCCCAGCGCGGCGAGCTTGCGCACCCGGGTCGCGTCGACGGCGAGCGCGATGTCCATCCAGCCGCCGAGGCCGCCGGTGTCGCAGGTCTCCTCGTCCTGGCAGCAAGGGAGCACGGCGAGGCGCGCTCCGGCAGCGCTGGCCCGGGCGATCACCCGGTCGGTGAGCGCGCCGCAGGCGTGGGCGGAGACCACCAGATCGGTCGCCGCGAGCTCCACCGTCTCGAGCGCGGTCTCGCGCAATTCCACGCGCCCCGCGAGCCGCGGCCAGGCGCGCACCAGAGCCTGGCCGAGCGGCTCGGCGCTCGCCGGAATGCGCGTGTCGACCGCCAGCGCCGACGGCGAGGTGTCGTCGAGGATCAGCAGGAGCCAGGCTACGAGACCGTGGCCGCAGGCGAGATCGACCACCCGCCCGCCACGGAAGCGACGACGCGCCCGCCGCGCCACCTCCCACGACTCGAACAGCTCCTTGCGCGGAAGGCAGTCGGCGGCACACACGACGCGCGCCACCCGGTCGAAGAGCGAGTCGGACGTGAACTGCTCCGCCGAGCGCGGGGACAGGCGGGTGCGCCGGCCCGGGTTCACGACGTGCTCATCCGAGGAGCCCCGTGACCCCGCCGTCCTCCAGCGCTCGCCGTGCAGCCTCGCTCCACCCGCGGTTGGCCAGCGGGCTGGCCGGGCTCGGATGCGGGAGCACCACCGCCGCCCGCCCGGTGACCTGCGAGGCGCGCTTGGCCGCGTAGTGACCGATGCCGACGATGACCGCCGGTGCCACCGCGGCGACGATGCGCCCGAGCGCGCGATCGCACACCGCCTCGAGCGCGGCGCGCTCCGCCTTCACCAGCTTGTCCGGCGTGAGGTTCGCCCCTCCGGCGTCGAGGAAGAGCAGCGGGCAGTAGTTCAGCACCAGCGCGCGCTCGAAGAAGGTGCCGGGCTGCGGATGGCGCGCCTCGATGGCGCTCCACAAGCGCTGCCCGGACACCTCGCTGCGCGCGCACGAGAGGCCGAGCACCGGCTTCTTCGGATGCATCGCCTTCGGCTGCCCGACCTTCCCGTCGAGCGCGAGGTAGCGCTTCACCGCGTCGATCTGCCCGAAGGGGACGCCGGTCTGCGCCATGCCGAAGGGGCCGGGGTTCATCCCCAGGAAGAGCACCTCCTTCGGTCCGCTGCCGTAGCGTTCGAGGTAGGCGCGCGCGATCGGCCAGGCGTACTCGAGCGGGTCGTAGACGAAGGCCACCGGTGCGGAGAAGCGCAGCGCGTCGACCTCGTCGCGCAGCTCTTCGTGGATCTTCAGCAGCGGCTCAGCGGTGACAGGCGCCCCCTTCACGACTCCACCTTCGGCATCGGGAGACGAGCGGCTCGCTCCTTGTGACCGGCGCGAAATGCCGTCGCCGCGGCGAGGAGCGCGATGACGGTGCCGCCGAGGAACGACGCCGTCCCGCCGGCGGTCTTGTACACCAGCCCCCAGGCGACCGGCCCCACCGTGCGCGCGAGGCCACCCGACGACTGCGCGAAGCCGAGCACCGTCCCGCGCGCCTGCGATCCGGCGTACTCCGAGGCGAGCGAGGCGAGCAGCGGATTCACCATCCCGAAGCCGATCGCCAGCAGGGTCAAGCCGGCGAGCATCGTCACCGGCGTCTGGCTGAACCCCATGACGGCCAGCGCCACCGCGGTGAAGAGCGAGCCGAAGCGAAGCAGGTCGAGCGGCCGGAAGCGCGCGCTGAGACGGCCGATGAGGAGCGACTGCACGACCAGCATGACCGCGCCGAAGAGGCCGTAGGCGGAGCCGACCCGCCCCTCGGTCCAGTGCAGGCGCGTGTTGGCCAGCAGCGCGAAGCCGACCTGCATGTCGGTCATGCAGAGGAACGTCATGAAGTAGAGGAGCAGCACGATGACGATGCGCTTGTCGGCGAAGACGCGCGGCGCGTGACTCAGCTTCGGCGCGGTGGCGGCGATGACGTCGTGGGTCGGCTGCCCGGTGCTGGTCCGCGCGCCCCGGGTCTCCGGCATGAGCGCGGCGACGGCCAGGAGATCGGCCAGCGCGAACGCGGCGGCGGCAAGCGGCGGACCGGCCTCGCCGAGCTTGCTGGCGATACCGCCGAGGAACGGGCCGATCATCATCCCCAGGCTGATGCCGGCGCCGAGCCGTCCCATCCCCTTGGTGCGCTCGGGCCCCTCGCTGGTGTCGGCGATGGCCGCCTGACAGGCGGACAGGTTGCCCGAGGTGGCGCCGGCGAGGATGCGCGAGACGAAGAGCAGCGGCAGGTACCGCGCCTCGGCCGCGCGCGCGAAGATGATCATCGCCGCCACGTTGCCGGCCAGCGACAGGAGGATGACCGAGCGGCGCCCGAAGCGATCCGACGCGCGCCCGAGGAGCGGCGTGGCGACCAGCTGCGCGAGCGCGAACGACGAGAGCAGCGCGCCGACCGTGGCGCTGGTGCCCCCCATGTGGGCCACGTACAGCGGCAAGAGCGGCAGCACGATGCCGAACCCGACCAGGTCGAGGAACACCGTGGCCGTGACCAACGGCACGACGTGACGGGTCGACGCGCGCATCGTGCCGTGTGCTGATAGCACGATCGGCTATTGCCGGGCGGTGGGCGAGCCCTCGAGCGAGCGGATGCGAAGACGCAGCGCGTTCCCCAGGACAGAGAGCGAGCTGGCGGTCATGGCGGCGGCCGCGACCATCGGGTCGAGCGCCCAGGCGCGGCCGAGGATGCCAGCCGCGAGCGGCACCGCGACCAGGTTGTAGGCGCAGGCGAGCACGAGGTTCTGGTGGATGGTCCGCCGCGTCAGGATGCCCAGCCGCCGCGCTCGCAAGACGCCGTGCAGGTCCTCGCCGAGCAAGGTGAGCCCGGCGGTAGCGACGGCGATGTCGGCGCCGGACTGCGCGCCCGCGTGGGCGAAGGCGATGCCCGCATCGGCCCGGGCGAGCGCGGGGGCGTCGTTGATCCCGTCGCCGACCATCGCCACCCGGTGCCCCTCCTTGTGCAGGGCGAGGAGCAGCTCGTCCTTGTCCTCCGGGCGAGCCGCGCCGCGCACGTCGCTCTCGGCGATCCCCACCGCGGCAGCGACGGCGCGAGCGGTGCCGAGGTGATCGCCGCTCACCAGACGAACGACGAGCCCCTCGGCGAGGAGCGCGCGGATCGTGCCGGCGGCGCTCGGCTTGATCGGATCGCTGACCGCGAGAGCAGCGATCCACGAGCTGCCGCGGGCGAGGTACACCACGCTCGCTCCGGCGCGACGCCATCCTTCGATCGCGCCGGCGTGCGCGGCGAGGTCCCCCAGCACGACGCCGCGACTCGTGAGGAAGCGCTCGTTGCCGAGGGCGATCGCCTCGCCGTCGACCTGCCCGGCGATCCCGGCGCCGCGCTCGACGACGATGTCGATCGCGCTCGCGGTGCCGCCTGGGGATGCGTGGCCACCCGCCGCCCGCACGATCGCTGCTCCGAGCGGGTGCTCGCTGTTCACCTCCACCGCTGCGGCCAGCGCGAGGGCCGTCACGCGGTCGACGCCGGAAGCGAGGCGCACGTCGGTGACCTCGGGACGACCCGCGGTCAGCGTGCCGGTCTTGTCGAAGATCACCGTGTCGACGGTGGCCAGCCGCTCGAGCGCAGCGGCGTCGCGCACCAGCAGACCGAACGAAGCTCCCCGTCCGATGCCCGCGGTCACCGCCACCGGCGTCGCCAGACCGAGCGCGCAGGGGCACGCGATCACCAGCACCGCGACGGCGCGCACCAGGGCCTCCCCTGCCCCCGCACCGAGCGCCAGCCACGTGGCGAACGTCACCAGCGCCACCGCGATCACCGCGGGCACGAACACCGCCGACACCCGATCCACCGTCGCCTGCAGAGGCAGCCGCGTGCGCTGCGCCTGGCGCACGCGGGCGACGATGCCCGCGAGCTGGGTCGCCTCCCCCACGCGCGTCACCTCCATCACGAAGGCGCCGTCTCCGTTCAAGGTGCCGCCCACGACCGCATCGCCGGCGCGCTTCGTCACCGGCGCCGGCTCGCCGGTCATCGCGGACTCGTCGCAGCTCGATTCGCCGCTCACCACCCGGCCGTCGGTGGCGACCCGCTCGCCCGGTCGCACGCGCACGCGGTCACCGGGCACGAGCGACGCCACGAGCACGTCCAGCTCCACGCCGTCTCCGCTCACCCGCCGCGCCATCTTCGGCGCGAGGTCGAGCAACGCGCGGACCGAGCTGGTCATCTTGCGCCGCGCGCGCACCTCGAGCAGCTGGCCGACGAGCACCAGGGTCACGATGGCCGCCGCCGCCTCGAAGTAGACCCCCTCACCGCGAATCACCCGCAGCGCGACGAGGCCGCTGTACACGAAGGCCACGCCGCTCCCGAGCGCCACCAGGGTGAACATGTTCGCCCGCCCGATACGCAGCGAGCTCCACGCCCGCGCGAAGAACGGCGCGCCCCCCCAGAGCACCACCGGCGCCGCGAGGACGATCTCGACGATCGTGTGCCCTCCGCGCATCGCCAGGACCATGACCGCCACGGTCAGCACCGCGCTCACCCGCACGCGCCGCGCGAAGTCACGCTCCTCCTCGCCCGGCGCGTCGTCCGCTTCGAGCGTCATCGGCTCCAGCGCCATTCCGCAGATCGGACAGGGCCCCGGCGCGTGCGCCACCACCTCCGCGTCCATCGGGCACACGTAGATCGCGCCGGGCACCGCGACGGCTTCCTTCTTCGCCAGATACGTCTCCGGCGCGGTGACGAACTTCGTCTGGCACCCGGCGCAGCAGAAGTGGAACCGCTCCCCCGCGTGCTCGCTCCACCTCCCCTTGGCTGGATCCACCCGCATCCCGCACACGGGATCCTGCGCCGTGTTCATCCGGACACCTTGCGCGCCAGCGTCCCCGGCGGAGGCGTGTACCACTCGTCCCCCTCGTGACCGCGATCGCGCACCTTGAGGAGCGTGAACATCCCACCCATCTCGATGGGCCCATACGGCCCCTTCCCCGCCATCATCGGCAAGGTGTTGGCCGGCCGCCCCATGTCCATCATCCCGCCCATGCCGCTCTGCCCCATCGCCATGTAGCCGGGGAGCACCTTGCGGATCTTCGCCTCCGCGTCCCCCGGGTCGACGCCGATCATGTTGGGGATGTCGTGGCTCATCGCGTTCATCGCGTGGTGCGACTTGTGGCAATGCAGCGGCCAGTCACCGGGGTTGTCGGCGACGAGCTCGAGATCGCGCGTGCTCCCTACCGGCACGTCGATGGTCACGTTGGCGAAGCGCGCGCTCGGCGGGATGGTCCCCGCGTCGGTGCCGGTCAGCACGAAGCGGTGGCCGTGGATGTGGATCGGGTGGCTGTCCATGCTCAGGTTGGCGAAGCGCAGCCGCACGCGATCCCCGGTGCGCACCTTGAGCGCGTCGGTGCCGGGCCACACCCGGCCGTTGAAGGTGAAGGTGTTGAAGTCGAGCATCACCATCGGGTTCGGCCGCGACGTGCCGGGCGCGATGGCCCACTCGGCGAGGAAGATGGCAAAGTCGCGATCGACATGGACCGCCTCCGCCGAGCCCGGGCGCGGGTGGATGACGAAGAAGCCCATCATCCCGAGCGCCATCTGCACCATCTCGTCGGAGTGCGGGTGGTACATCAGCGTGCCGTGCTGCCGCAGGGTCAGCTCGTAGACGTAGGTCTCGCCGGGAGCGATGGCGGGCTGGGTGAGCCCGGCGACACCATCCATTCCGTTGGGCAAGAGCGCGCCGTGCCAGTGCATGCTGGTCCGCTCGGGCAGCCGGTTGGTCACGAAGATGCGCACGCGGTCCCCTTCGACCGCCTCGATCGTCGGCCCCGGTGTCTGCCCGTTGTACCCCCAGCAGTCGACCGTCATCCCGGGCGCGAACTCGCGCTTCACGGGCTCGGCGACGAGACGAAACTCCTTCGCGCCGTCTTTGAAGGTCCAAGGCAGCGTCGTGCCGTTCGGCGTGACGACGGGGGTGTAGGGGCCGTGGTGATGGGGCTCAGCGGGGTCTGCAGGCAGCGCGT
>JAMFST010001009.1 GCA_026225435.1 Labilithrix luteola | reverse complement strand
CGAGGATGTCGGCGCATTGGCCGACGGCGTAGAGGGGAAAGCCGAAGCTGTAGTGATCGCCTAGATCTTTGAGCTCGATCTCGGTCTTCAACGTCGGGTTGCGCATCACGCGATTGAACGGGAGCAGCATCGAGAAATACCAAGAGAGCTCCGCGATGGCAGGGATCTCGGTCTGGAGAACGAGCGTCGAGCGCTCCGGATCGATCCCGGCGGCCAGCCAGTCCTTCACGATCTCGAGCGTGTCCCGGCGGATGTCGCCGGGCAGCTCGGCGCGCGTCGTGAAGGCGTGCACGTTGGCGAGCAGGTAGAAGCAGTCGTACCGGTCCTGCAGCGCGACGCGGTTCTCCAGCGAGCCGACCCAGTGCCCGAGGTGAAGCCTGCCCGTGGGAGTATCGCCGGTGAGGATGCGAGGACGGTTTTGCACGAGAGGCTCCGGGGCCGAAGATCGAATCCGCACTGTACCTAGGCACACCTGAGCGACGCCTAGTGCCGGAAGTGGCGGACGCCGGTCAGGATCATCGCGAGACCGAGCGCATCCGCCGTCGCGATGACCTCGCTGTCCTTCACGCTCCCGCCGGGATGCGCGACGGCGGTGACGCCGACCTTGGCGGCCGCCTCGACGCCGTCGGGGAACGGGAAGAAAGCGTCGGACGCGAGCACACTTCCGCGCGCGGCTTCACCTGCCTTCTCACCGGCGATCTGCACCGAGATCACCCGCGACATCTGCCCTGCCCCGACGCCGACGGTGACCAGGTTCTTCGCCAGCACGATGGCGTTCGACTTCACGTGCTTGCACACGCGCCAGGCAAACTCGAGGTCCCGGATCTCGTCGGCCGTCGGCTGCCGCTTGCTCACGATCTTCCCGCCGATCACCTCGCCCGGGCCGCTGGCGTCGCGCGTCTGCACCAGCAGCCCGCCCTCGACCCGCTTCGTGACGAGGCCACTCGCGCTCGCCGCGCGGAGCTCGCCGATGGCCAGCAGGCGCAGGTTCTTCTTCGTGCGCAGGATCTCCAGCGCGGCCGGCGCGAAGGACGGCGCGATGACGCATTCGAGGAACGTCTCCGCCAGCTTGCGCGCCGTTCCTTCGTCCACCGCGCGATTGAAGGCGACGATCCCGCCGAACGCCGACACCGGATCCGCCTCGCGCGCCTTCACGTAGGCCGCCTCGATCGACGCGGCGACGGCGACGCCGCACGGGTTGGTGTGCTTCACGACGACGGCCGCGGGCGCGTCGAATTCGCGCACCGCCTCGAGCGCCGCGTCGGCGTCGACCAGGTTGTTGAAGCTCAGCTCCTTGCCGCCCGCGCCCACGCTCTCGGCCAGCGCGAGGGACCCGGACGGCGCGTGTCGCTCGACGTAGAACGCCGCCGACTGGTGCGGGTTCTCGCCGTAGCGAAGCGCATAGGCCTGCTCGAGCGCCATGCCGAAGTAACGCGGGAACACGGGCGCGTTCGCCTTCCGCTCCGGCTTCGTGTCCTCGCTCTTCGGCGCGGAGAGGAACGCGGCGATCGCCGTGTCGTACGCCGCGGTGTGCGCGAACGCCTTGGCCGCCAGCTCCGAGCGCAGCTCCTGCGAGATCGATCCCTCCGCGCTCAGCTCCGCCAGCACCCGCGGGTAATCGGCCGGGTCACACACCACCGCGACGCGCGCGTGGTTCTTCGCCGCCGAGCGCACCATCGAAGGACCGCCGATGTCGATGTTCTCGACCACCTCGGCGAACGACGACGACGGGTT
This sequence comes from Labilithrix luteola, assembly GCA_026225435.1. Lineage (GTDB taxonomy): Bacteria > Myxococcota_A > Polyangia > Polyangiales > Polyangiaceae > JAMFST01. Next base: position 2,279 of record JAMFST010001009.1, on the reverse strand, counting down.
CGCGGCCGTCTTCTCGAACGGATAGAGGTTCACCACCACGAGATCGATCTCGCGACCGCCGATGCGGGCCAGATCCGCCGCGTCCATCTCGCCGCGCGAGAGGATGCCGCCGTGCACCCGCGGGTGCAGCGTCTTCACCCGGCCACCCATCACCTCGGGAGAGCCCGTGTAGCCCTCGACGGTCTCGACCGAAATGCCTTCGGCCTCGAGCGACTTCGCGGTGCCGCCGCTCGAGAGGATCTTGGTCCCCTGCTGAGCGAGCGCGCGGGCGAAGGCGACGAGGCCGGTCTTGTCGGAGACGGAGAGGAGCGCGGTACCGATGGCCATGGCCGCGGGAGTTAGAACCCCACGGCCGCGCGGTCAACGTAAGCCGAGTCGACCGATGGTCTGCACGCTCTCCACCGGCTTCATTCGGCGTCGAGCTCGGCGCTGGCGAACTCCTCGGCGTCGAACTCGTCCTCTTCCTCCTCGACCTCTTCTTCCTTCTTCTTCGCGACGATGACCGGCAGGCGGCGCTTGCCGACCGGGCCCTCCTCCACGAAGTCACGGAGCGCGGACATGTCCTTGAGCGCCTCGAGCTTGGCGAGCCCCTTCACCTCGACCTGGCGGATGCGCTCGCGGGTCAGGTTCATGATGGCGCCGACCTCTTCCAGCGTCGTGCCGCCCTTGTCGGCGACGTCGAGCGCGCAGGTCTCGGTCATCTCCCAGACCTCGAGGTCGGGGAAGTTCAGCTTGATCGCGCCGGTCTTGGCCGACACGTCCAGGTACAAGTGGTGCTTGCAGGAGACGAAGGGGCACGGGCGCTCGGCGCCGGCGCACTCGACGCGCTGCTTCGGCTTGATGATGTCCTCGACGTCCGGATAGAGCATGCGGCCGAGCTCAAGCTCGCGCTTCGTCATGCGCTTCACGCTGATGGTGCGCGCACGCACGTCGCGCTTGCGACGCGAGCGACGCTGCTCCCGCGTGACGTGCTCCTCGCCGGTGACTGCACCCTCGAGCCCCGGCTCGATCTGCAGCGCCAGCGCGCCGTCCACGTTCACACTGTGTCCCGCCGGCGTCGGCATCGCTTCGATTTCCCCGCCCTCGTCCGAAGCATTGATCTTGATATCCATCGTGCCGTCCTCCCGGTGATCGTCTTGGTGAGCGCGCGGGCAGATCGGGCCCGTTCGGGGTCGACGGATTCGTCTCCCACGCGCGTACATCAGATGTGGTGGCTTGCTTGAACGCGGGGCTTGAGAAGCCAGGATGAAGAATGGAGCTCGCCCGTGAGCGAGGTTCCCGGAACCCGCGTCGAAGCCGGCAAAACGGTGGGGGACCACGCGGACCGCGCCCGATATGCGCGTAACCGTGTGCTCTTGTCCTACCGTCCGCGCCTGCCGTCCCTCCCCTCGTGCTGCTATGGGGATGCGGCGCTCACCGGCGAAGAAGAATCATTTTGCTACTCGCCATGCTGCGCCTCGCTCCAACCGCGAGAGAGGCACGCCGGCATATTTCGGACAAGTTGGAAGCTATTCCAAACGGAAATCACCGGTCAATCGCCGCCATTTCTTTTTTTTGGCCAGTTCCATGATGGAAGCGATGTCGCGCACTTACGGCGGACCCCCGGACAAATAATGTCACACCGGGACAGCCTGTGGACAAATCGAATGCTTGAGCTCTTACGGAAGTACTTCCGGAGCTGGGAGAGGCTCGCGGGCCGTCCCTGGTTCGCACAGGCTTGCACACCGCCCACGGGCGGGAGAAGTTCCGCGCGGTGAACACGATCCTGCGCGATATTTCCGCTCGCGGCGCGCGTGTTCGCCTGCTCGAAGCGACGAGCGACGGGCCGCCCGCGAGCGCGACCCTGTTGCTGCTGCACGACGTCTTCACCTCGCGCAGCTCCTGGCTCCCGCTCCTTCCGAGCGTCGTGCAAAGCTACCGGGTGCTGGCGCCGGACCTTCCCGGCTTCGGGGAGAGCGAGAAGCCGCCCCCCTCGCGCTTCTCGTACACGGTCGACGCGATGGCCGAGGCGATGCTCGACGTGCTCGCCGCGGTGCGCGAGAGCCGGGCGGTGGTCTGCGGGCACGGGCTCGGCGCCGCCGTCGCGCTGGCGCTGGCCGCGGACCATCCCGGCGTGGTGAAGAACCTGATCCTCGTCTCGCCGCTGTGGCACGGGACGAAGGCTTCGCGCGTGGCTCGCCTGGCGCGCGTGCCGGTGATCGGCCCGCTGATCTTCAAGCAAGGGTACGGTCGAGCGATGTTCCGTGCGCACTTCCGCGACGAGGTGTACGCCGCGCCGG
>JAMFST010001008.1 GCA_026225435.1 Labilithrix luteola | reverse complement strand
GAGTGGAACGAGGTTGTGCGGGAAGTTGTGCGCACAACAAATCCTGGTGCACAACACGCGGCGGAAAACGCTGCGATTTCAGGGAGGTGCGGATGGGATTTGAACCCACGTGTGCCGGTTTTGCAAGTCGGAGACCGTTGTGCGCCGCCATCTACTGCCGGCGACTATCGACTGAACGGACAGCCGGTTCGCGGCATCATCGGCATCGGTTACGCATACGGCAACGGTCACGAGTCAGACTCTCCGGCGACAGCTGCACAAGTTCCTGTCTTCGTCCCGTGCCCTACGTGTGGCGCCCACCTCGACAGCCGTGCCACCCCCGGTTCGGGGGTGCTCATCAACATGCTCGCGAGCCAACGCGCACGCAAGGTGGCTGACGCGGCCCAGCGGCGCCGGAGCACCACGTGAACCGCACCCGTCGACGGAAGGCCAAGGCCCGCCGGACGCGCCGCAAGCGCATCGCGCGCCGGGGGTGGGTCACGTGGACGCCCGAGATGAGCCGCGAGCTGGAGGAGCGGATCCGCGCCATCATCGCCACCAGTCTCGTCGGCCGCCCGACGGCGACCGGGACGTGGCTGGATTCGCTCCTGCGCGGCGTAGCGCCCCCGCGCTAGAATCGAGCCATGGCAACGACGACTGACAGCGAAATGGAAGCCAGGGCGCTCGAGTCGGTCATGATCCTCAGCGCGCCCCCCGTCGCTGGCGACTTCCTGCGCCGGCGCGGCTCGGACGACTGGTACAGGGTCAAGAACATCGAAACCGCGGACGATGGGCGGCCGCTGGCGTCGGTCGAGCCCTATACCGTCGCGGATTCGCGTCGCGTCTTACCGGGGGACATGTACCACCCGCTCGACGAAGCCTTCGCCCCGGGATGCCTCAAGGCGGAGGACGAGTCGACTCTGTACCCGTGGAAGCTTCTTCGCCTCTGACGATCAGCGGGCGCGCCCGTCCCCTGCCAACCACATCGCGAGGAGCATGACGGCCGCGCCGATGACCATGCCCACGCAGCCGGCGCGGAGCTCGTCGTAAGCGAGGCCGAAGCTCACTGTTCCTCGATCGAGTCCTCGAAGCGGGACCGGTTGTAGAGCCGGATGTCCTGCTCGAGCGCCGGCTTCCCGGCGAGCTGGATCAGTCCCTGGTTGTCGTGCACCAGGTCCGTGTCCGGATCGTAGGCGTGGTCGATGAGCACGCCCCACCGCTCCCGGTAAAACCGGCGCTTCTTGGGTCCGTGGAAGTTGTGCTCGATGCGCCCGGGGGCGAAGCCCACCTCGCCCTTGGTCACCCGCATCGCGCGCGTCTGCCACTCGGCGCAGCGGCGCTTGAAAGCTGCCGTCATCCCGCCGTGGACGGTGTCCTGCACCTCGCCGATGCACGCGAACGCCATGTGGTGGTCGGCGCTTCCGAGGATGGCGAAGTCGAGGAGCCCGCCGACCTGCTCGTAGAAGCGCCGGGTGCAGGCCCAGGCGAAGCCCGTGTGCGCGTACTCGTACGGCTGCGACGGGTGCTTCTGCTTTGGCCGACGGCGCTGGTGCTGGGCGCCAAAGGACTTGAAGTGACCGAGGATGCCCCCTTGCGCGCCCAGGTCGGCGCAATCGCTCCACGGCTGCACCACGTCGAAGTGCTGGAGCTGCTGGACCGTCTCGAGGGCCCAATTGGGGTCGCGAAAGTGCACGTCGGCGTCCACCCAGGCGAGGTATCGCGCGGCCGGGTAGCGCCCGATGACCGAGCGGAAGCCGAGGTTGACCATCGACTCCTTGCACCAGATCTCCGACGACGTCCGGAGCTGGAGGTGATCGGGGTTCCCGGCCTCGGTCACCTCGTGGTGCCGGTCGCCGAAGGCCGCCTCGACCATCGTGAGGTGCACGTTGGGAGTCGCCTGCATCTCGGCCATCCACTGGCGCGCGAGCCGGTAGCGCGAGTGGTAGCGGACGGGGTTCGAGACGACGCCCACGACGTGGAGCGTGCTGTCGGTGACGAGCTCGGGGTGGCGGATGTGGTTGACGAGGTGGTCGTGGTTCACGAGGGCTCCGTGACGAGGAAGGGGTGCAGCCACCACCACTGAGCGGCGAGGCTGAGACGTTGCCGGGAGCGCTCGAGGCGTCGCCCGCACGCGCCGTCGGTGTAGATCGACAGCTGCTCGAAGGGCCGCGCGTCGGCGCAGCCGGAAAGGCTCTCTCGAATCATGCGAGCGGCGACGCGCGCGGCGGCTCGCCGGCTCGAGCAGACCTCGCCCTTGGGTCGCTGGAGCTGCCAGAGCGACCATGCGTGAACGGACGCGCTCCCCCCTGGCCGCGCGCAGCGATCAACGTCGGCGCTGTACCGCGATTCGGGGGCAGCGACGGCGACGATGAGCACCGCCGAGCGGGCGGCGTCGCCGTCGAAGATGGGCTCTTCCTGCGCCACCGCGGCCACGTCATCGGCGATCGACGCGTAGCGGGCGAGCGTCACCGCCGGCGCCTCGTGGAAGCGGTGCTCGGCGGGCGGCACCATCCACACCATCGCAGCGAGGACGTACGCCGCCAGCGTCACGAGGTCTGTTCCCACGTCGCCGGGGGCAACGAGGAGAACTCGTACACCAGCGACACGAGCGCCTTGCCGTAGGCCACCGG
>JAMFST010001007.1 GCA_026225435.1 Labilithrix luteola | reverse complement strand
CGGCGGGGCCAACGGTGCGCGCATCCGTCTCGCGCCGCAGAAGGACTGGGAGGTGAACCAGCCGGCCGAGCTGGCGAAGGTGCTCGCGGTCCTCGAGGGCATCCAGCGCGACTTCGACGACGGGGCGGCCGCGAAGAGCTCGGGGAAGAAGGTGTCGCTCGCCGATCTGATCGTCCTCGGCGGCGCGGTCGGCGTGGAGAAGGCGGCGCAGAACGCCGGTCAGCCGGTGACCGTCCCCTTCGTGCCCGGTCGCACCGACGCCTCGCAGGCGCAGACCGACGTGCACTCCTTCGCGCCTCTCGAGCCGATCGCCGATGGCTTCCGCAACTACCAGAAGGCCGACTTCCCCGTGCCGGCCGAGGTCCTCCTCATCGACCGCGCGCAGCTGCTCACCCTGAGCGCGCCGGAGATGACGGTGCTCGTCGGCGGCCTGCGCGTGCTCGGCGCCAACCACGGCGGCACCAGGCACGGCGTCTTCTCCGCCAAGCCGGAGGCGCTGACCAACGAGTTCTTCACCCGCCTGCTCGACATGGGCACCGAGTGGAAAGCGGTGGGCGGCGGCACGACTCTCTTCGAGGGGCACGACCGCGCGACCGGCGCGCTGAAGTGGACGGCCACCCGGGCGGACCTCGTCTTCGGATCGAACGCCCAGCTCCGCGCTGTCGCCGAGGTCTACGCGAGCGCCGACGCGCAGGCGAAGCTGGTGCACGACTTCGTCGCCGCGTGGACCAAGGTGATGAGCCTCGATCGCTTCGACCTGCTCTGAGCGCGTGACCGCCAGCAAGGTCGCCTGGGACGACGTCCAGCTCTTTCTCGCCATCGCCCGCGCCGGCACGCTCAGCGCGGCGGCGTTCAGCGCATCACGCTGCGCAGGAACGCGTCGGCCGCCGTGGTGCGTGGGCGATCGCTGACCTGCCCATCGCCCAGCTCCATCACCCGCCACACGCCGTCGTCCCGGAGCGCCAGGTCGACGGTCGCGAACGGCAAGCCCAGCTCCGCCCTCAGCGGCGCCAGCGCGCCGAGATCGAGAACCGCGGGCGGAGCACTCTCCGGGGAATCGGGATGCGCCGTCGTGAGCACGCACGTGCCTTCCCGCCACCAGGTGCGAACCTCGTCCCGGCGCAGACGCTCGAAGCGGCGAAGGACGAGGCCGCCGACGAAGGCGTCGTCGCGCAGCTCGAGGAAGCGCGCCGCGATCTTGCCGGCAGCGTCCAGGTCGGCGACGTCGCGGACGAACGCCGCCTCGTCCCAGTGATGCTTCATCGACTTGCAGTAGTCGCGCAGCACCGCGGAACCAGCTCCCAGTTGCTTGCAATATGCACGAAAATCGTCGAGCGAAGGACCATCCGTCCAGACGGACTCCGGGGTGAGCGCGGCGAGCTGCGCGTACCAGCCGGGGAGCTCGTGGGCCTGCCGGTACTGCCTCGCGCTCGTGCGCAGCGTCACGCCCCGCGCGCCGAGCGCCTCCGCGAACGCCGCGTACTGCTCGGACCGCAGCATCCACCCCCGGTACACGTCTCCGGAATCCCCGCGCGCGATCCGGCTCACCGCGTCGTCGGCGCCTCCTTCACGGCAGAGCGCGTCGTGATCCACGAGCTCGACCCGGAATCCGGCAGAGCGCGCCGCCGTCGCCTCTTCCTGGAAATGCTCGTCGGGGCGCCGGGGCTGCAGCGGGTCGGACGGAACGAGGAGGACCATGTTTGCAAAAGCGTACGCCCAGCCACTCGACGGCGCGCTGCTCGCTGCTACCTTGCTTTCCGGACGTCAAAAGTCACGGCCCGGTAGGTAGTCCGGGTGGCGCTGCTCCTATGGAGCTGCGTTCGTGCAAGTGCCGCGCTCTCCGAAGCCAGGCCGCCGGTACGTCCCTCTGTCACGAACAGAAGGGACGACTCATGCCTGCATTCGAAGCTCTCATCATCGGTTCCGGTCTCGGCGGTCTCACCCTCGCGCAGTCGCTCCGCAACGCGAGGATCGGCGCGCGCGTCTTCGAACGCGACAGGAGCCCGTGGGATCGACCCCAGGGCTATCGGCTCCACCTCGACGCCGACGCGCGCAACGCGGCGCACGAGGTGCTGCCGGCGGATCTGCGCGCCGTCTTCGACGCCACGTCGCAGCGGACCGAGCCCTTCACCACCATCCTCGCCAAGGATCTGAGCGTCGTGAAGCGCCTGCCCACTGGCGACGAGCACGATCCGCATCTCTGGCCGGACGCGCACGCGGAATCGACCGAGCCGATCCACTGCAACGTGGACCGCGCGGTGCTGCGGCAGATCCTGCTGACCGGGCTCGAGGAGGTGGTCGCCTTCGACAAGCGGCTCGTTCGTTACGAGAGCCGCGAAGACCGCGTCGTGGCACATTTCGCCGACGGGACCTCGGCGGAGGGGAGCGTCCTGGTCGGTGCGGACGGGATCCGCTCGGTGGTGCGCTCGCAGCGCGCGCCCCACGCCGAGACGGTGGAGGCGGGCATCCTGGCCATCTACGGTCGGGTGCCGATGGACACTGGCCGCGCGGTGGTCCCACCGGAGACGCTGCGTGACATCTTCACCGTGGCGACAGACGAGCGAAAGATCTTCCTCGGGCTCGGCTCGGTGCGCTTTCCCACCCCGCCGGATCGCGCCAGCGAGCTGCACGCGCCGCGGACGAAGCTGCCGCCGCAGCCGGACTACCTGGTGAGCATCGTGGGCGGTCGTCACGAGCACTTCCTGCGCGATCGCGAGGCGATGAAGACCGCCTCGAGCGAGGAGCTGCAGGCGATGGCCGCCGAGATGCTCGCGGCGTGGCCAGAGCGAGCCGCCGCCGTGATCCGCTGCGGCGATCCGTCGTCGTTCTTCCTCGTCGACATGTACACCAGCGTCCCCTGCTCGCTGGACGCGCCCACCAACGTCACGCTCCTCGGCGACGCGATCCACGCGATGACGCCGACCCTGGGGCGGGGCGCCAACCTCGCCATGCGCGACGGTGCGCTCCTCGGGCGAGCGCTGCGTTCGACAGCCCGCGGCGAGGCCGAGCTGCCGACCGCGCTAGCTGCCTACGAGCTGGAGATGCTGCGCTACGGGTTCGAGGTGGTGCGCGAGGCGGCGAAGGTGGGCGAGCAGCGCATGGCGCAGAATCCGCTTCCGCGTCAGCCAGCGTAGGCTGAGGGCATGCGGCAGGCGAGCACGGGCGAAGGAGGCTACGAAGCGCACGTCGGTGATCTCGACGACCTCCTGCGTCGCTCGTCGCGCGGGATCGAGACGACCGAGCGGGTCGCCGCGATGGTCACCGAGGAGCTGCAGGTCATCTGACGGCGAGAACGGGCGTTCATGCCGGCGTGTACCGCTCGTCACGGTTCGCGGTGCAGAAGGGGGCGCTGGCCGCCGATTTCGCACCTGGCTCGATCCATGCGAGGCGCGGCGACGTGCGCCTCCTTCCTTCGCTCGTCGCCTCGGTTCTCCTGCTCTCCACGACCGCCCACGCCGACCCCGGCGACGACGCTCCGCATCGCCCCGGTCTGTACGCCAGCGTCACCGATCTCGTCGTCGAGCGAGCGCTGATTCTCACCGACTGGCGCGTGCTGCGGCACCTCTTCTGCGCGCGGGTGCCGGCTTCGAGCACATGTCGTTCTTCCAGCTGGAGAGCTCCGACACGGACAACCTCGGGCAGCCCGGCCGGGTCAACGTGAACGTCGGTGTCGACGTCGGCCTCGCGTACCTGGTGAGCGACGTCGAGACCTTCCTCCCGCTCACCGCGACGCTGCGGGCGGGCGTCACTGCCTTCTGACTCCGGCTGGCTCGCGCGTGAGCTCCACGACGAAGTCGAGGAAGGCGCGGACCTTGGCCGACATCAGCCCTTCGGAGTGGTGGTAGGCGTAGAGCGGATAGGTCTCGTCCGCCCATCGTGGCAGCACCTGCACCAGCCGACCGTCGGCGAGCGGTTCGCGGGCATAGAGCTCGATCAGCTGGGCGAGGCCATGCCCTCCCAGGCACGCCGCGAAGAGCGCGCCGCCGTCGTTGGCCATCAGCTGTCCGGAGGCGTTCACCTTGACGACCTCGTCTCCCCGTACGAGCTCCCACGGGAAGGGGGCGCCGGTGAGCCGGTCACGCATGCGGACGCAGGCGTGCTTCTCGATGTCGCGTGGACGTCGCGGCACGCCAGCGCGCGCGAGGTACGCCGGCGTGGCGCAGGTGACGATGCGCGTGCGCAGCAACAGGCGCGCCTTCAACGTCGAGGGCTCGGGCACGCCGAAGCGCACGCTGACGTCGAAGCCGTCACGCACGAGATCGCCGAGCCGGTCGCGCACCTCGATGTCCATGGAGAGCTCGGGATGCTGGGCGAGGAAGGGTTGCAGGCGAGGGGTGAGCACGATCTGACCGATCCCCCAGTCGACGTTCACCCGCAGGTGGCCGCGCACCTTCGCCCCGGCGCTCCCGGCCTCGATCGTCGCCTCCTCGATGGCGCTGAGGTGCGGCGCGATGGCCTCGTAGAAGCGGAGCCCCTCGTCGCTGAGCGACACGGATCGCGCGGAGCGTCGGAACATGCGCACGCCGACCCGCTGCTCGAGGCGGGCGATCGCCCGACTGACGGCCGACTGGGTCAGCCCGAGCGCTTGCCCCGCGCGCACGAAGCTGCCGGCTTCCACCGCGGCGCGCAGGACGCCGAGGTCGTCGAGGGTCGGCCCGGAGAAGCGGCGAGGGTGACGATCAGGCATGCTCAGGGTTCCGAGTATGCACGTGCGGAAGTCTCGCCGCGGACGCAATCTGCCCCTCATGCGAATCTTCATCAACGAGGCCACGTCATGAAAGCGGTGCGACTCCACGAGTACGGCGGACCGGAGAAGCTCGTCTTCGAGGGCGGTGTTCCCGATCCGGTGGTGGGCGACGACTCGGTGCTGGTGGCGGTCGCCGCGACCAGCGTGAATCCCATCGACTGGAAAGTTCGCTCCGGCGCGCGGCAGAAGGACTTTCCGCTCGCGCTCCCCGCCATCCTCGGCAAGGACGTCAGCGGCGTCGTCTGCGCCGTGGGGGCCAACGTGCGCACCTTCAAGGTGGGCGATCGCGTTCTGGGCATGGCGGATGCCGCCTATGCCGAGCTCGTGGCGGTGGAGGCGTCGGCGCTCGCGCACCTGCCCGATGGTTGCGATCTCGTCGACGCGGCCGCGATCCCGCTGGTGGCGATGACCGGCGAGCAGCTCGTGAGGCTGTCGGCGCGCGGCCAGCGCGGGCAGTCGATCGTCGTGACTGGCGCGCTCGGGAGCGTCGGTCGGGCGGCCGTGCACACGGCGCGGAAGCTGGGGATGCACGTCGTCGCCGGCGTTCGCGCCGCGCAGCTCACCGCGGCCGCCGCGCTGGGTGTGGAGACGCTGGCCATCGACGACCCGGCGGCCATCGCTGGCTGCGCGACCGTGGATGCCGTCGTGGACACGGTGGGCGGCGAGACCGCGGCGGCGCTCCTGGCGAGGGTGAAGGACGGCGGATCCTTCGGCTACGCCTCGTTCCTCCCCGCGGGCTCCGTGGAGAGGCACCCAGCGGTCACGGTGCACCGCGTGTTCGCGCGCCCGGACGCGGCGAAGATCCGCGAATTCGCCGCCGACGTCCGCGACGGGAGGCTCGTGCTCCCGGTGAGCCAGCGCATGCCGCTGCGGGCGGCAGCCGAGGCGCACGCCCTCCTGGAACGCGGCGGTGGTGGGAAGATCGTGCTCGTGAACGGCTAAGCTCGGGGGCATGAGCGCGGTCCCCGCTCCCGGCTGGGAGAACTTCGCCCAGGTCGGCCAGGTGTGTGCCAGCTGTGTCCGCGCGCTCCGGACATCGGTGTCAGGTGCGAAAGCGCACACCTGGTCCGTGCTGAGCGGATTTCGCCGTGGGCTGGGCACCGCGGAGATCTGGCAGGAAACGTGCTCTTGTCCGCCAGATGCGTCTCCGCGCCCGTCACTCGTCGATTGCCTTGCCGCTCATCCTGGTCGCTTGTGGAGGATCCAGCGACGGGGCGAGCAGCTTTTCATCACCGGGCAGTGACGCTGGAACGACTGGATCGCCCGGGTCCACCGGATCGGGCGGCTCACCGATCTCGCCCGACGCGGGGCCGGTGGAGCCGACGACGACGGAGCAGTCGAGTCTGATCCGGAACGCTGCTCCGAACGCGCCGGGCACGGACATGAGCTCGCTGGTGAACGGGAGCGACGCCTTCGCCTTCGCGATGTACGCGCAGCTCGCGGCCGTCAGCCCGGCGACCGACCTGTTCTTCTCCCCGTACAGCATCTCCATCGCGCTCAGCATGGCGTACGCGGGCGCCGCCGGGAGCACGGCGACCGAGATGGCGACGGCGCTCGACTTCACCCTGCCGCCGGCCCGGCTCCTCCCGGCGTTCGATCAGCTCGACCTCCAGCTGCGAACCGTGACGGCCGCGGACGGGACGGCGACGCTGAACGTGGCCAACGCCTTCTGGGCGCAGAGCGGCTTCCCGCTGTTGCCGACCTTCCTCGACACGATGGCGGCGACCTACGGCGCGGGCGTGCAGGAGCTCGACATCGATGGGCACCCCGATCTGGCGACGAACACCATCAACCAGTGGGTGGGCTCGCAGACGAACGAGAAGATCACCTCGCTCCTGCCGAGCGGCTTCCTCACCAGCGCTTCGACGACGGTCCTGGTCAACGCTGTCTACTTCGACGCCAACTGGAAGACCGGGTTCGGTCCGAACGCGGTCGACACCATCTGGCAGGGCTCGTCGGCGACGCCGTCGTTCATGAACCAGCTCGGCACGCTGGCGTACGCGCACGTGAATGGCGTGCAAGCGGTGGAGATCCCGTATGTCGGTGATCGCTTCTCGATGGTGGTGATCTTGCCGGATGCGGTGACCACGCCGGTGTTCGACGCGGCGACGTATCAGGCCGCCGTCGCTGCACTTGCGCCGACGCCGAACGTCTACCTGGCGATGCCGGAGTTCGCCATCGACGGAGCGTCGATCAAGCTCAAGGACCAACTCTCGGCGCTGGGGATGCCGGACGCGTTCACGCAGTCCGCCGACTTCTCCGCGCTGTCCCCCCAGCCGACGAACCTCTCCGACGTCGTCCACCAGGCCTTCGTCAACGTCGACATGAGCGGGACAGAGGCGACCGCGGCCACCGCGGCGGGCGGTGAAGCGCTCCTCATCTCCGAGCCGCCGACCAACGCGACGCTGATGAAGGTCGACCACCCCTTCGTCTTCGTCCTGCGCGACATCCCCACCGGCGCACTGCTCTTCGTCGGGCGCGTGGAGACCCCGTCGGGCTCCGTCTTCGGCGAGTAGCCGGGCGCCGTCCTTCACCCGTGACCGGCGGTGACCCTGGCGAACACGCGGCAGTGGGTCGACATGGTCGCCCCTCCTAGCAACCTGTCACGAGACCGAAGCCGGCCGACGCAGATGGACACGCATCGGCATTCCCGAGCGCGGCCGCAGCGTGGCGGAGACCTCGGGCACCTCGTCGTTCAGCGACTCGAAGCGCGCGTGGCGGAGGAGTGACGCGAGGACGAGCTGCCCCTCGATCATCGCGAACGCCGCGCCGATGCAGACGCGTGCGCCGGCGCCGAAGGGGAGCCAGGCGTAGCGCGAGCGCTTGGACTCGCGCTCCGGGAGGAAGCGGTCCGGATCGAAGCGCTCGGGATCCGGCCAGAGATCCGCGCGCCGGTGGAGCGCCCACGGCGAGACGAGCACGACGTCGTTGCGGCGGACGGTGACGCCGTCGATCGTCGCCTCCTCGCGCGCCTGGCGGGTGAAGAGCGGCACCGGCGGGTAGAGCCGGAGCGCCTCCTTGAACACCCGCAGCGTGAGCGGCAAGCGCGACAGATCGGCGAAGGTGGGCTCGCCGGCGAGTGCGTCCACCTCGGCCTGCACCTGCTCGTACACCGCGGGGTTCTTGCAGAGGCAGTGCACCGCCCAGGCGAGCGCCGTCGCCGTCGTCTCGTGACCGGCGAGGAACAGCGTGAGGACCTCGTCGCGCACCTGGCGATCGCTCATCTTCGCGCCATCGTCTCCTTGAGCACGCAGGAGGCGCGCCAGCAGATCGTCCTTCTGTGCCCCCGCGCGTCGCGCGTCGATCATCCCCTGCACGTGCGTGTCGAGCAGCGTGATGGCCGCGCGCAACCGCTTCCCGCTCTCTCCCGGCAGCACCAGCGGCGCGCGCAGGCGATCGGCCAGCTTGCCGATGGGGGCCGCGGCACGCAGCGGGCCGCGCCGGGCGATCCCCTGCAGCGACCGGCGCGCGAGGAGATGACCGAGCGCGAGGAAGCTCGGCGCGTTGGCCGCGGCCCAGTCGAGCGCCACGGTGATGGCGTCACCGATGGCGTCGGCCTCGCTGAACGTGTCGGCGTCGAAGAGCGTCTTGCCGGCGATGCTCATCGTGATGTGCGTCGTCTCCTTGGCGAGCGAGACGGTCTGCCCGTCCTTCCACGTCGACTGGCCACGCACCGTCGCGGCGACCATGTCGGCGGCGTAGGTCTCCAGCTGGCCGGCGTGGAAGAGCGGCGCCATCAGCTTGCGTTGCCGGCGCCAGAGATCTCCGTTGCTGGTGAAGAGCCCCTCGCCGGCGAGCGGATAGAGCGCGAAGCGGGTGACGTCGGACTTCTCGAAGGTCCGCGCCCCCTCGACGAGCAGCTCGTGGAGCACCTCCGGGTGATTGACGACGAACGTGCGGCGCCCGCGGATCTCGAGGCGCGACACACGGTCGACCTCGCGCGTGAGCCGCGAGAGGAACCCCATCCGGTCCGCGCGCAGGACCCGCATGTGCCCGAGCACCCGCTCGCCCCCACCCACCTTCGGAACGTCCGCGAAGAGCATGCGGCAACGTACCGCGGTTCGCGCGGGACGTGACTACTGCAGCGTCAGCTCACCCTTCGCCAGGCCGCTCGAGGTGAGGGCGACGGTGCGCGCGCGGAAGGTGACCACCCAGTTGCCCGCGCCGGGCTCCTGATCGTCGGTGGGCGGGTACTCGTGCTGGGCGTAGACGCCGTACGAGGTGACGCCGGAGCCGAGCTGCAGGAGCGCGTCGGAGGGGATGGTGCCGGCACCGGCGCTGGTGGGGTAGGTGCAGGTCACGCTCGCCTTGCCCTGGACGAGCTGCACCACGACCTGTTCGAGCTCGAGAGGCGTGCCGCTGGTGGTCCAGGCGAGCTGCGTGTCGACCGAGCGTGACACCGTGGGAGCGGCGGCATTGAGCGAATCGCCCGCGCTCAGCGCGATGCTGTGCGGCGTGGAGAGCTGCCCGTAGGGCGCCGGGAAGTCGTACGGATTGCCGGAGGGGAGGGTCCAGGCGAAGCCCAGGAACGTGTCGTCGGCGAGCGCGCCGGCGACTTGCGTGTCGGCGTAGGTGCCGTCGCAGGCGGGGTTCAAGGTGTCCGCAGTGGCGTCGCTACTGACGGTGATCACGACGTCCTGCACGCTACCCGTGTTCGGGCAATTGATCATCGACCCCGTCGATACGGTGAGCCGCATCGACAATACATTTGCCGTCGTGCTGTGCGCTGACTTTCATGATCGCCACGATCGGCATCAACATCGTCGCCAATTTCGTTTCGCCCGCGTTCGATTTCTCGAATGTCG
>JAMFST010001006.1 GCA_026225435.1 Labilithrix luteola | reverse complement strand
CCCGAGGCGGGCGGAGGCGGGGGGATATCGATCGCCCGGACGGAGCCGGCCGCGCCGGAGGCCGCTGTGTTCGCAGCAGCTGCGTTGAGCGCGCCCTGCACGTGATCCGGCGCCGGAGCATGCCCGCCGATCCCGTGGAAGAACACGTACCCGGCGCCCGCGAGGAGCGCGAGGGTGGACCCCGCCGCGATCAGCCGCAGGCGCCACTGGTCGGGCAAGAACGAGGCGGCCTGCGTCGGCGTCTCGCTGCCGAGGCGCCGACTCGAACCCGACCCGGTCGCGCGCGCGCCCCCACTCGCGGACAGCGCCTCCATGTCGAACATCGGCGAGGAGCCACGCCCGACGATGCCCGCGGCACTCCGCAGCGCATTGGCGAACTCCGCCGCCGACGCGTGCCGCTCGTTGCGCTTCTTGGAGAAGGCCTTCTCGAGCACCCGCCACACGTCGGGCGAGACCTGGGTGAGCGGCTGCGGCTCGCGCTCGAGGATGGCGGCGATGACCGCGTTGTACGAGGTCCCGTAGAAGGGGTTGCTCCCGGAAATCATCTCGTACAGCAGGATCGCCAGCGCAAAGACGTCGCTGCGCGCGTCCACCGGATCGCCACGCGTCTGCTCGGGGGACATGTACCCCGGCGTGCCCAGCAACGTGCCGTCGCTGGTCAGGTTGGTGAGGGTCGGACCCGTCACCTTGCTGATCCCGAAGTCGAGGATCTTCGGCTCGACGGCGCCGTCCGGCTCGAGGCAGAGGAACACGTTCTCCGGCTTGAGATCGCGATGGACGATCCCCGCCTGGTGCGCGTGCGACAGCGCGGAGGACAGCGCCAGCGTGATGGCGAGCGCGGTGTCGACGGGCACGGTGGTCTGCGTGTCGAGCCGCGAGGCGAGCGTCTCGCCGCGGAGCAGCTCCATCACCATCACCAGCGTCCCCTCGTGCAGCTCCACGAGGTCGAACACGCGTACGATGCCGCGATGGGAGAGCCGCGCGACGAGGTTCGCCTCCCGGCGGAAGCGCTCGAGCGCCTCGGGGTTCTCCACCTCCTCGTGGAGCACCTTGAGCGCGACGTCGCCGCCGGTCATCGAGTTGCGCGCGACCCAGACCGCGCCCATGCCGCCGAACCCGAGCGCGCGCTCGAGCCGGTACTTGTCGGCGAGCACCGAGCCGACCTTGAGATCGAGACGCGCCACGCCGTCCGCCGTCTCGCGGCCGCCCGTTCCGGACTTCACGCCGCTGCCGCCGCTGCTCTTGCCTTGAGCCTGCGGCGGAGGTGGCGTGGCCCCGGTGCCAAGGGTGGCCCCACGTCGGACCCCCTCTCTGTCGTGTCGAGGCTCGCTCACTTCCTGTGACGATAGCGCACGCGCGGCGGGTCGGCCTGGTCTACGCTGGGCCCGTGTTGCGTTTGACGTCGTGGGCCGGCGCGGCCTCGGTCGCGTTCGTCGCGGGAGTGGGCGTCTTGACGGCGCCCGGCGTCGCCTCCGCGCAGACTGCGCTTGCGGGTACAGCGGCTCCTGGCGCCGGGGCACCGTCCGGTGCGGCCGGGGAACCGGGCGGTTCGGCGCTGGTGGCCGCCCGTGAGCTCTTCCGTGAGGCCGGGCAGGACGCCGACGCGGGTAAGTTCGGGCTCGCGCTCGAGAAGTACCGGCGCGTGGCCGCCGTGAAGGAGACGGGCCAGGTCCGCTTCAACATCGCCCGCTGCGAGGAGCAGCTCGGGCAGATCGCCTCCGCCCTGGCCGACTACGAGCTGGTCGAGCGCGACCTGCGCGACGTACACGGCGACGCCGAGAACGACCTGCGCAACACCTCCCGCGACCGGGGCAACGCGCTTCGTCCGCGGGTCCCGCGCCTCACCTTGGTGGTGCTCCCGCCCGAGCCGCCCAACTTCGTCGTGCGCCTCGACGGTGTCGTCATCGCGGACGCCGCGCTCGGCGTTCCTCTCCCCGTCGACCCGGGTCGTCACCGGATCGAGGCCAGCGCCGGCGGGCGCCTTCCGATGACCGCCGAGCTGGAAGTGCGCGAGAAGGATTCCCGTCGCGTGCCTCTCGAGCTGGAGAAGTCGGCGGCCGCGCAGCAGGCCGACACCGTCGGCGGCACCAGCAACGGCTCCGCCCAGCGGGTGCTCGGCTGGGTCGCGATCGGCGGCGGCGTCGTCATGGGTGCGCTCTCCATCGTCTTCCTCGCCGAGCACAACAGCATCGTCTCCGACGTGACCGCCGACGGCGCGTGCCCGAACGGCAAGTGCGTGTCGACGACCGCGAAGAACACCGCGATGGGCCGGCAGAGCGGCGCCAACACCACCGCGGGTCTGTCCGTCGGCTTCGCCATCGGCGCCGTCGCGGCGGCCGGCGCCGGTGTGGCCCTCGTCCTCACGGCCAAGAGCAACCCGACGCAGGTGGCGCTTCACCCCGGCGCCCCCGGTGCTCCGGGCGGCGCCAGCGTCGCCATCACTTTCTGACGGATCGCGCCGAGAGCTCGTCCAGGATCTCGCGCGTCTGCGCGATCTGGTCGTCGGGCATCTCGTGGGCGCTGCTCTCGTAGAACTTGAGCCGCACGCGCGCGCCGTGCGCCGCGAAGACGTCGGCCGTCTCCCGCATGCTGAAGGCGGGGACCCACGGATCGTCGCTGCTCCCGCCGAGGAGCACCGGCATCTCCGGCCAGGCGGCCGCCCCCTTCTGCGAATGCGCCCAGGTGCGCTTGTCCGGAGGGCCGATCAACCCCCCGGTCAGCGCCAGCAGCGCTCCGAATGCTCGCTGGCTTCGCCACACGTACTCGCTTCCGAGACACGCCCCTTGCGAGAAGCCGAGCACGACCTGCGCGGCCGGCGCGAAACCGCGCGCGGCGAGCAGCTCGGTGCAGGCGTCGAGCGCAGCGAGCGACTCCGTCAGCCGCGGTTCGTTGTCGGCCGCCGGCGCGAGGAACCCCGTCGGGTACCAGCTGTCCGCCTCCGCCCGCGGCGCCAGGTAGCAGACGCCCGGCAGCGCGAGCCGATCGACGATCAGCTCGCGCATGATCTCGGGATTCTGCGTCCGCCCGTGCAGCAGCAGCACCCCGACCTTCGCCTTCTCCGGCGCCTCCCCGAACCAGCTCACCGAGCTGACGCCGGCAATCCGCGGCGCGTGATTCTTTTCAGTCACGCGGGAGGGGGCCCAGGTGCTTCATGATCTCGTCCTTGCGGTGGATGAACACCGGCGGGATCTGCAGCGACTTGCCCAGCGACTCGGCCGGCTCGTCGATGAGGAAGCCTTCCGGCTTGGACACCGTCGCCTCGAACATGGCCCCGCCCGGTGTACGAACGTACACCGACTGGAAGTAGCCGCGGTCCTTGCGCTCGGAGACGTCGGTGTAGCCCAGGCCCTCGAGGTGGAACTTCACGTCCTTCTGCACGTCCAGATCGCTCACCTGGAAGGCGCAGTGGTGGACCACCCCCTCGCCGTAGGCCCACGAGCCTTGCGGCAGGTCGTGATCGTGGCGCAGGTCGACGATGGTGCCGGTGCCCCCCTTGCCCACCTGGTAGCGGGTCACGGTGCCGTCCTTGCTGCCCTTCTTGCCGGTCCAGCCGTCGGCCATGAACTCCTCGGAGTTGTCGAGGTCGCGCACCGAGACGGTGATCCCGTGCGTGCCGCGGATCCCGTGCTCCGCCGGGACCGGCCCCTTGGAGTACGCCTTGCGCGCGTCGTCCTTCACCGCGACCAGCTCGTAGTCGATGCCGGCGGGATGGGCGAACGTCAGCAGCTTGTCGCCGAAGCGCTCCTCGCGCTTCGCCTCGATGCCGTGATCCTTCAAGCGCGCGTGCCAGTAGTCGAGCGAGCTCGGTGCCACCGAAAGCTGCAGGGTGCTGATCTGCCCGCTCCCCTTGCGCGCCTTGCGCCCCGACTGCCGCATCGGGAAGCAGGTGATGAGCGCGCTCTCCTCGGCAGCCTCGTTGCCGTAGTAAAAATGGAAGATCGGCTCGTCGCCATCGTACAGCGCCGTCTTCTTCACGCTCTTCAAGCCGAGCAGCTTGGTGTGAAAGTCGTAGTCCTCCTGGGGATCGCCGACGTTGAGCGTGATGTGGTGATGGCGCTGGATGTGCGGGTTCTGCTTCATACGATCGAGGGTAGGGTCCGTGCCTCGAGCGTCAAGACAGCAGAGCCCAACGCGGTGCGGCAATGATCGAGAAAATCGTTCGACGGTTGCCCGCAAAGCAAAACGCCGGACGCTGCACTCGAAGGCAGGGTCCGGCGTTTGCCGTTACAGCGAGCGGTCGCCGCTCAGTTGGGCGTGGGCTGCGCGGGCTTGTCTTCCGGCTTCGGCTGGAGCTTCTCCTCGAGGGCGGCCTCGATGAGCTGATCCATCTTCGACACGGCGATGAACTCGAGGTCGTTCTTCACCTCGGCCGGCACCTCGTCGAGATCCGGCTTGTTGCGCTCGGGGATGATGACCCGCTTGATGCCCGCGCGGTGCGCCGCGAGGACCTTCTCCTTGAGACCGCCGATGGGCAGGACGCGCCCGCGCAGCGTGATCTCTCCCGTCATGGCCACGTCGTGGCGCACGCGGACCCCGGTGAGCATCGACACGAGCGCGGTGAACATGGTCACGCCGGCCGAGGGCCCGTCCTTGGGCATGCCGCCCGCGGGGATGTGGATGTGGATGTCGCTCTTGTCGAGGAAGTCCTTCGCGATTCCGTACTTTTCTGCATTCGTACGGACGTACGAGAGGGCCGCCTGCGCCGACTCCTTCATGACGTCGCCCAGCTGCCCGGTGAGCTGCAGCTTGCCGGTACCGTGCATGCGCGTCGCCTCGATGAAGAGGATCTCGCCGCCCACGCTGGTCCAGGCGAGGCCGGTGGCCACTCCCGGCTCCTCGGTGCGCTCGGCCACTTCACTGCTGAAGCGGCTTGCTCCGAGGAATTCGCGGATCTGATCCTCGGTCTCGATCTTGCGCGGGGTGGTGTCACCTTCCGCGATCATGACCGCGACTCCACGGATGACGCTCGCGACCTGGCGCTCGAGGGTACGAACACCAGCTTCGCGGGTGTAGCCGTCGATGATGATCTCGATGGCCGAGTCCTCGATCTGGAGCATCACGTTGGTGATGCCGTGCTCCTCGATCTGCTTGGGGATGAGGTGCTGCCGCGCGATGGCCAGCTTCTCCCGCCGGGTGTAGCCGGGGATCTCGAGGATCTCCATGCGGTCGCGGAGCGGCGCGGGGATGGGGTCCGCCACGTTTGCCGTCGCGATGAACATCACGTTCGACAGGTCGTAGGGGATCTCGAGGTAGTGGGCGGCGAAGGTGTTGTTCTGCTCGGGGTCGAGGACCTCGAGGAGCGCCGCCGCGGGATCGCCGCGGAAGTCGTGACCGATCTTGTCCACCTCGTCCATCATGAAGACGGGGTTGATGGTGGCGGTCTTCTTCATGCCCTGGATGATCTGTCCGGGGAGCGCGCCGACGTACGTCCGACGGTGGCCACGGATGGCCGCCTCGTCGTGCACGCCACCGAGCGAGATGCGGTGGAACTTGCGCCCCAGCGCCCGCGCGATGCTGCGGCCGAGCGAGGTCTTGCCGACACCGGGCGGCCCGAGCAGGCAGAGGATGGGACCCTTCTTGTCCTTCTTCAGCTTGCGGACGGCCAGGTACTCGAGGATGCGCTTCTTGACCTTCTCGAGACCGTAGTGGTCCTCGTCGAGGACCTTGCGGACCGCGGCGATCTCCAGGTTGTCGGTCGTCTGGTTGTTCCAGGGCAGGTCCAGGATCCAGTCCAGGTACGTGCGCACGACGGTGTACTCCGCCGAGCCGACCTGCATGTTGCGCAGGCGCTTGATCTGCTTCTTGGCGACCGTCTCGGCCTCCGACGGAAGCGCCGCCTTGGCGATGCGATCTTCGAGACCGTCGAGGTCCCCCTGATCGCCTTCGTCCTCGCCGAGCTCCTCCTTGATCGCCTTGAGCTGCTGGCGAAGGACGTACTCGCGCTGGTTCTTGCCCATCTCCTCCTTGATCTGGGAGTTGATGCGCTCGCGCATCTTCAGGATCTCGAGCTGGCGGGTGAGCAGGCGCAGCACCTTGCGGATGCGCTCCTTGACCTCGACCGTCTCGAGCAGCTGCGCCTTCTCTTCCACCGGGGCGTCGAGGTTCGCGGCGACGAGATCGGCCAGCGCACCGGGCGCCTGGATCGAGTCGATGAGCGAGCCCGCCTCGCGCGGCAGCTCCGGCATCAGCTGGATGACCTGCTTGGCGATGTCGCGCAGGCTCATCGAGAGAGCCTCCGCCTCGTCGTCTTCCAGGCCGGCTTCTTCGAGCCGCTTGATCTTCGCCTTCAGGTACGGCGCAGCCTGCGTCACCTCGTCGAGGCGGATGCGGGTGAGCCCCTGCAGGATCAGGGAGTAGTTGCCGCTGGAGTGCTTGAGCGCCTTGAGGACGCGGGCGGCGCAGCCAACGGTGTGCAGATCATCGGCGCCGGGATCGTCCGTCGACGGATCCTTCTGCGCGAAAATGGCGATGACGGGCGACGACAGGTTGTCGACGTCCTCGACGAGCGCGACCGACTTCTCGCGGCCCACGTCGAAGGGGGCGACAGCGCCGGGGAAGAGGACAGCGTTGCGGATCGGCAACACCGGCAGCTCATCACCGAATTGAACCGCTTCTTCCTCACCTGCGCCTTTTCCTGATGAGGCGGTCGCAGACGCGAGAGCGGCCGGCGGGACGGGGGGCTTCTTTTCAGACATGCGTGACCTCGGGGGTTTCGGGCCGACTTCCTACTGCGCCATTGCGAATGCTTGCTGCTGCCACCGATGCTGCTGTCCTACCGGCTAGGCGACCTTCGCAAGCCTGTGCTGGGTGCTATCCAGCACCCGGCCTCTCGTCGGGCGGACGTGTCTGCGGGAACGTACTGGATCATTCGTACAACGAGCCAATGCGGCGCGGCAATGTGTGCGTTCGGTTCTCGGGTTCGAGCAAGGTAAACACGCCCGCCGGCTGCGCCAGTCCCGCCGTCAAGAAGAGTGCCGGCGGTCGCCTTTCGTTCGTTTCGCGCGGCTTTTTCAGCCCACGAGACGGTCGGGCTCGAGGGTGTGCATGGCCAGACCGGTGAGCACCTTGGGGTAGAAGAACGTCGACTTCTGCGGCATCACCTCCCCCGCCTCGGCGACGTTGCGGACGACCGCCGCCGGCGTCGCGTTCATGAGGAAGAGGGCCGTTCCGCTCTCGCTGGGGCCCGCGCCCGAGCGGAGCTTCCCGAGCGAAGCGGCCGCGTCCTGCGGGTACCAGAGGTTCGTCTTCGCGGCCTGCGCCTCCTTCGTGAGGCCGATGATCTGCTCGAGCAGGCCGGAGTGGAGCAGCGCCACATCAGCCCCCCGCAGCTGCGGATTGAGCGGCCCCAGCGTGGGGTGGGCGGCGAGATCGGCGATCTTGGTCTTCAGCGCGAGGAGCGTGGCGCTGCCGTCGGGATAGGCGACGACGAAGCTGGGCGTCCTGGAGCCACTGTCGGCCAGTGTCTGCACCAGCGCCGAGGCGCCGGCGGCTTGCCCGAGAGACGTGACGGTGAAGTGCTCGGCCGCGGTCGACTCGAAGCGCGCCTTGTCGACCGCCAGGTCGTGGAGGTGGCGGTGGGTCGGAAGGACGACGAGACCCGGATCGTCCTCGTTGGCGAAGAAGGCCATGAAGTAGTTCGGCTCGGCGTCACCCGGGAGAGCTGCGCCGGCCGCCGTCGCCGCGGCGCGCGCCTCGTCGCGGTAGCGCAGCGCCGTCTCGTAGCGGTGATGGCCATCGGCGATCAGGAGGGCCGACCCGGCGACGCCGGCGATCAGCGCCGCGACCGCCGCGGGATCGACGATGCGGGTCAGCTCGTGATCGATCCCGTCGGGGGTGGTGAAGCGCGCCACCGGCTCGGCGCGCTCGAGCGCGGAGGCCAGCTTCTGCCCCGGATCCTTGTACAAAAGGAAACCGGGGCTCAGGTTGGTGCGGGTGGCGCGAAACAGCTTGAGGCGGTCCTCCTTGGGACCGGACAGCGTGCGCTCGTGCGGCAGGACGCGCTCGTGCGGCGCCGCGGCCGGGTCGGCCAGGGGGACGACCTTGACCAGGCCGAGGAACCCGCGGCGGTGAATGGTCGTAGTGGTGCCGCGCCCGGCACCGGCGCGACCGTCGGGCAAGGTGAAGCGCTGGTCGTAGCGGAGGAACTGGGGGCGGTCGTCGCGGGTGAGCGCGCCTTCCTTGCGCCAGGCGGCGACCAGCTCGGCGGCGTGGGCGTACTTCGCGTCCCCTTCCCCTTCCGGGAGGATCAGCTTCACGACGTTGTGTGGGTCGCGCGCGGCGAGCGCGGCGCGCTCCTCCGGCGAGATGACGTCGTACGGAGGGGCGACCAGCGTGGCGAGCTGTTCGGCGGCGAAGTGGAGCGGGCGGAGGGGGGCGATGACGGCCATGCAGCGTCGACGACTACCACGCTGTTCGCCGGATCTTTCCCGGTGACGTCGCTGCGGCTAGGCGTTTTTCGGGAGGGCCCTGGAGCCGATGTCGGTGCGGTGGTGCTCGCCGCGGAAGGCGATGCGCGAGACCGCTGCGTAGGCCCGGTCACGAGCGGTGACGAGATCGGAACCGCGACCGGCGACCGTGAGGACGCGGCCGCCCTTGGTGACGACGGCGCCGGCCGCATCGAGCCCGGTGCCGGCGTGGAAGACGACGCTGTCCGGGACGGTCGCGGCTTCCGCCAGGCCCGAGATCGCGTCGCCGCTCGCCGGAGTCGCCGGGTACTTCTCCGCCGCCATCACCACGGCCAGCGCCGACTCGGGGCGCCGGCGTTCGATGAGCGAGTCGTCGAGCGCGCCGTTCGCCGCACCTTCCAGCAAGCCGAGCCAGCCGTCCTGCACCAGCGTGAGCACCGCGGTCTCCGGATCGCCGAAGCGCACGTTGAACTCGAGGAGCTGCGGCTCGCCGCGATCGATCATCGGGCCGACGAAGAGCGCGCCGCGGAACGGCGTCCCCTCCGCGCGCATGCGGGCCAGCGTCGGCCGCACGATCCGCTCGATGACCTTCGCCTCGACCTCCGCCGTCACCACCGGCGCCGGCGCGTAGGCGCCCATCCCGCCGGTGTTGGGGCCGCGATCGCCGTCGAAGACCCGCTTGTGATCCTGGGCGGCCGGCAAGACGACGAAGCGCTCGCCGTCGGCGACGACGTGGAAGCTCGCCTCCTCGCCCGCGAGCAGCTCCTCGATGACCACCGTGCGACCGGCGTCTCCGAGCTCCCCCTGCCGCATCCAGCGACCGACGGCGGCGAGCGCCTCGTCCGCGTCGCTGGCCACGACGACACCCTTGCCCGCGGCCAGCCCGTCCGCCTTGACCACCAGCGGGCGGTTCTCCCGCCGAAGGTACGCCTCGGCCTGCGCCGGATCGTCGAACACGGTGAACGCGGCGGTGGGGAGCCCGGCGCGCTCCGCGAAGCGCTTCATGAAGACCTTCGATCCCTCGAGCTGCGCCGCGGCGCGCGACGGGCCGAAGGCGGCGATGTGCTCGGCGGCGAGCGCGTCGACCAGGCCGAGAGTGAGGGGCAGCTCCGGCCCGATGACCACCAGCCGCACCTGCTCGGCCCTGGCCAGCGCCACCAGCGCCGGAACGTCCCCCACGGCCACGTTCACGTTGCGCCCGAGCGCCGCCGTCCCCGCGTTGCCCGGGGCGAAGAGCAGCTCGATCGAGGGATCGTCCTCCCGCATGGCGCGACCGAGCGCGTGCTCGCGAGCTCCGCTCCCCACGACCAGGACCCGGGGCTTGTCGATCGGGGTGTTGATCACGGCGGGATGCCTACCACGTGAGCGCGCGAACCTGTACGCTCGGGACCGATGACCGAAGTGCGCACGGCGATTGCGATTCGCATTCCTCGCCCCTGGCACAGCGAGGAAGAGTTTCTCGAGAACGAGGTCGAGACGATCTCGCGCACCGGCATTCTCCTCCTCGGCACGCACTCGCGTCCACAGGGGACCATCCTGCGCTTCGAGGTGACGCTCGCCGGTGGGCAAGCGCTGGTGCGCGGGGAAGGGCGCGTGGTCTCGTACAACCAGGAGGCCTTCCGCGGCGAGCCGGGGTTGCTGCTGCGCTTCACCCGGCTCGATCCGCGCTCGAAGGAGTTCGTCGATCGCGTCTCGTCGATACGCCGGCAGGAAGGCGCGCCGCCGTCGATGCCGGCGTCGCCCGCGGCCGAGCCGGCCGGCGACATCGGCCTGATGTCGTCCAAGCTGATCGTCGCGGCGAGCGCGTACCCGTTGCCGATGGAGCCGTCGCACGAGGCGACCAGCGCACCGCCTGCCCCGCCTGCCCCCTTTGCCACCGAGGCCCCGCCGCCGGCGCTGGCGACGATGGCCGCGCCGCCGATGAACATGTCGACCGCGCCGCCGGATCCGTCGCGTCCGTCGTCGGCCGTTCCGCGGTCGGTGCCGCCGCCGGCGCCGTCCTCGTCGAACATGCCGCGGTCGAACGGGCGTCGCTCGGTCCCGCCGCCCCTGCCCGCGGCCGCGGCGCGTCGCTCGGCCCCTCCGTCGGCGCGCACCTCGGCTCCCCCGCCCTCGCGCACCTCCGTTCCGCCGCCCCCGCCCATCGCACGGGTTGCGCCCCCTCCTCCGCCGCCCCCGTCGGACGTCGACATCCCCATCGACGAGGCCGAGGTCGAGGAGACGCACGCGCACCCCGGCCCGCCGATGTCGACGCCGATCCCCGTATCGGTCGCCGCGCCGGCGTCGGTCGCGCCGGTCTCGGTCGCGCCGCGCTCGTCCACTCGCAAGCCCGCGCCGAAGTCGATCCCGGCTCCTGCCCGTGCGTCGGTCGCCCCCGCCGCGATCTCCCCGTCCGAGCCACCGACGATCCCGCCCGCCGAGCTTGCCGGCGAGCCGCCGGCACTCGCCGCGCTTGCCGCCCTGGCCGCCATCACCCCGGTTCCGGCCTCTCGCGAAGTCACGCCGATCCCGTCGACGGCCGTCGCCCCCGTCGCCACGCCTGCTCCCCCGACCGCAGCCGCGACCGCAGCGCCAAGCTCAGGCACCCGAACGGTCAGCGCGCCGGCAAACCGCGAAGAGCTACTCCGCCGCCTCCGCACGCGAGCCAGCGCCCTACCCGCCGCCGAGCGGGCAAAGATCCTCTCGCCAAGACCCCGCTAGGCAGGTCCGGCTGCGCACGGCCCATTCTTTCTCAGGAGAAGAACGGGCCCGCAGCTGACGACCGCTCAATACGCCGCGGAGAGCGCCGCGTAGACTTCCGAGCTGTCGCGGAAGAAGCCGTAGAAGTGACCGACGCCATCGTGGAGAACGGAGATGCTCCCGATGGTCGGGTCGCCGTCAGCATAGGCAACAAGGATGTCGCTGCGCACGCCGAAAATGGTCGGCATCGTGTAGCGAAGGTAGAGCTCACCGAAGTACGTCTGGCTGATCGGCTGCGAAGAGAACTGCGGGTCGGCCGTCGCCCCGTTCGCCTGCACCGACGTGTTCGGGTCATGCACGGTGTTCGGCTGGTAGAACCAGGTGTAGCCGGTGCCGCCGTCGAAACCGATCGCCAGTGGCTCGTGGAAGGGCATCGTGATGTCGACGCTGGCGCCGAAGTTCAGGTTTGCCATCGCGTTCGGGGCCCCCCCCAGAGCGGTCGCATACTTGTCGATGAGGTAAGTGCCCCCGCCGTGGCCGCTGATGTCGATGTAGCGGCCAACCTTCTTCTCCAGGCTGATCGTGACCCCCGGCGAGGTGATCTCGCTGGTGAGTGTGCTCTGAAACGACGTCGGGATGCTCGTCTGCACGCTGAGGCGCAAGGTGAACTGATGCGGCAGCGGAACGCGGCGGGCGTACTGAAGGAATATGTCGTCCAGGCGGAAACCGGTCTCGCCCTGGTCGGCGACGAAGTACTCGTCGACGAACCAACGGACGCGCACCCGGTCGTATT
>JAMFST010001005.1 GCA_026225435.1 Labilithrix luteola | reverse complement strand
GGGCTGGGTCGCTCCACCCGCGGCGGAGCTTCCGACCGCCGCCCAGCGCTTCACCCGGCAGATGCCGTCCATCCGTCCGAGCAGCTCCTCGCGACCGTGGGGCTTCTGCATGAAGTCGTCGGCGCCGGCGAGGAAGGCGGCGCTCATGTCGCCGGCGGCCCGCTTCAGCGCGGTGATCACGATGTACGGACCGGCCGAGCGCGAGTCACTGCGCAGGCTCTGGACGAAGGCGAGGGCGCCGCCGTTGCCCCCTAGCGTACTGTCGACGATGATCGCATCGAACGCCGAGAGGCGCAGCGCGCGATTGGCGAGCGCGACGTCGGCGACGGCGGTGACCACGTGCCCGCGCTCGGTCAGCATGCGCTGGGTCGCGAGGCGGTCGCGTTCTAGGGGGTCGATGACGAGCAGGTACACGGGGTTCCTCCTGGTGGTCCGCTCAGGCGGCGCCGGTGCGCTGCAGGTTGGTGCCGGTGAGCTTGTCGTCGACGATGAGGATCTTCGTGCTCATGGGGCTTCTTCTCTCTTTCGGTTCATCACGTGAGGTGGCGTTCGAGCGCGGGGAGGGTGGCGCGGATGCGGGTGCCCTTGCCCCCAGGTGCGCGAGCTGCGACTGCACCGGCTCGAGGCGAAGACCGGGTCACCTCCGCCGGCAAGGCGACATATGCGAGCGCGCGCCTCATCGACCCGACAAACGGAGCGATCGCGAAGTGAGATTAGGTCCCCTTCATGGAAAGGAGAAAACGGGCGTAATCTGCCGGACGACATGTCCGCGCTCGATCTCAACGACTTCGCGGTCTTCGTGCGAGTGGTGGACCACGCCGGCTTCGCCAAGGCCGCGCGCGAGCTGCACGTGCCCACCTCCACGGTGAGCCGCGCCATCGCCCGCCTCGAGGCTGGCCTGGGGACCAACCTGGTCCAGCGCACGACCCGCAGCGTGACGCCCACCGCCGAGGGGCGCGCCTTCTACCACCAGGTCGCACCGGCCGTGGCCGCTCTCAACGACGCGGCCCGCGGCATCGACGGCGCCGATCTCATCCCCCAGGGGCAGCTGCGCATCACCGCGCCCAACGACTTCGGGGAGATCTTCCTCGCCGACGTGCTGGTGCGCTTCGCCGCGGCGTACCCCAAGGTGTCGGTCGACGTGGAGCTGACCGCGCGGCAGGTGAACCTGGTGCAGGAGGGGTTCGACGTGGCGCTCCGAGCGATGGGGAAGCTGCCCGACTCGACGCTCATCGCCCGCAAGATGGGGCAGGTGGAGGGCGGGCTGTTCGCCTCGCCGACCTACCTCGAACGCGTGGGTGCGGTCCGCTCGATCGAGGATCTCGCCAAGCACGACTGCCTCCTCTTTCGCGGGCGCAACGGCGAGTCGGACTGGCGGCTCGTCGGCCCCGAGGGGGAGCGACTCTTCACCGTCCGCGGGAAGATCTCCGGCGACGACTACGTCTTTCTCCGCACCGCCGCGGTCGCCGGTGGGGGGATCGCCGATCTGCCCACCTTCACCACCTCGAACGACATCGACGCCGGGTTGCTCGTCCCCGTGCTGCCGCAGTACCGCACGAAGACGGGTGCACAATTGTACGTCGTCTACGCGGGGGGGCGAAAGGTGCCGGCCAAGGTCGCCGTCTTCCGCGACTTCGTCATCGAGGCGTTCAGCAACCAGTGCTTCGAGCGCGGGCGCGTGGAGGCTATGGCGAAGGTGATGTCGGCAAGGCCGGTGCGATCACCGCGACCGGCGAAGGCTGCTCGGGCGCTTTCGCGCTGACGGAGCTGGCCGAGCTGGCCGACAGCGTCGCGTGGTCCGCGCGGACGTGGCGCGGCACCGCGTGGAGGTCGTGCACCAGACCGACGGCGGAGAACGCGCGCAGCACGAGGAAGGTGAGATC
>JAMFST010001004.1 GCA_026225435.1 Labilithrix luteola | reverse complement strand
TGGCGCTGCTCGCCCGGCACTTCGCCGCGCAGCAGCAGAAGCAGAATGGCTCCGACCCGCGACTCGTCACCGACGAGGTGCTGGCGCGCTGGGAGGACTCCACCTGGCCGGGGAACGTGCGCGAGCTACGCAACGCGGTGGCGCGGCTGCTGGCGCTCGGTGACCTGGTGATCGAGCCGGAGAGGAAGCGCGAGTCGATGGCTCCGGCCGCGACGTCGTCAGGGTCAGGTAAGGCCGATTACCTCACCGCGGTGCTGGCGCAGAAGCTCCCGCTGCCCGAAGCGCGCAAGCGGGTGGCCGACGAGCTGGAACGCCGGTACCTCGAGGAGGTGCTCGCGCAGAACGGCGGCGACGTGGCGGCGGCCGCGGCGGCGAGCGGGATCGGTCGGCGCTACTTCAACATGCTGCGGTCGAAGCTCGGGACCTGAGCGTTCGTCGCCGTGGCCGGCGGCGCCGCGCTCGCGTGCGAGTGGAGACCGGTGGTCAACCCGACGATGATCGCGGCGGCCGCGCCGGCGATCCCCACGCCGAGGAACACGTTGGCAGCGACGTAGTCGTGCCTCGCCTGATCGAGCTTCGACGGCGCGCAATTCGGTTTGCAGGCGTCACCCTCATCGTGTGCATCGGAGTTCCCCTTGAGACCGAACAAGGCGAAGCCACCGAAGGAGACAAGGCTCGCGCCGCCGAGGACATAGGTGCTCCAGTGCGGCCCATGACTGCCCCCGCTGCTCCCGTCGGCGACGGGAGCAGGCACCGGCGCGAGGAGCGCGGCGGACGGGAGGTCGACGCGGATCACGCGAGTCTTTTCCCCCTCGGCGACGACGACGCGCCGCTCGGTGGTGGCCGCTCCGGCCGCGAGGACGAACCGGATGGCGTGCGCGCCCGGGTTCACTGCGATGGCGCGTCCGTCGAGCTTGTCTTCCACCTTCTCGCCGTCGACCAGGACGGTGACGTCGATGGCGTCGCCGCCGTCGGGCAGGCGCGCCTCGAAGACGACGGTGGGCAGCGCGCGCTCGACGTCGGCGAGCCAGGGGACGCACTCGGCTGTGACCGGCTCGGGGCAGGACGGGCTGGCGCAGGTCAGCAGCTGCACCCGCGTCTCGCGCAGCTGTCCCGCGCGGCGAAGGCGCTGCGCCTCGCCGTGTGCGGAGACGCACTCGGCCTTGGTCGGCGGCTCGGCGTGCGCGCTCGTCGCGAGGCAGGCGGCGGTGACAGCGAACGCGGCTCGCAGCGACGCAGCTCCCTTCACAGACACTCCGGCTTGAACGTGTGACCACCGTTGGCATCGATGGTGTACGGCGGCGTACAATTGTTCCTCGCGGGACGCGGGCGCGGCGTGGGGCGAGCACCCGCTTGCGCGGCCGGACGCGGGTGAGCCGAGGCGCTGGACGCGGTCGGAGCGACGACAGGACCGGCAGATTCGGCCGGGGGCGCGATGGCGGCGGAGGACGCGGACGGCGTGGCCACCGGAGCGTCGACCGAGGCAGCGCTGGCCGCCGGAGCCGATGCGGACGGAGCTGCCGCCGTCGACGACGCGCTGGCGCCGCTGGCCATCCCCGCGCGCGCCACGAAGACGCCGGCGACGAGCCCGACCAGCGCCAGCGGCACGAGGAGCACGGCCAGGTGCCTGCGACGCGACCCCGACGTGGT
>JAMFST010001003.1 GCA_026225435.1 Labilithrix luteola | reverse complement strand
GGTGAGGAAGGTCTGGTGCCAGGCGAGCGTCACCGTGCAGAACAGCGAGCGGTCGTCGGCGCCGGGCACGCCCGAATCGGCGCTCCCGCCGAGCTCCGCATCGCTCCAGCGCGCGCCGGCGCGGACGTCGAGCCACACGCCGGTGGGGGCGCCGGAGATCGGGAGCTCGACCCCCAGCGCCGCCTCGAGACCGGGGCGAGCGCGGAAGGACTTGCCGGCGGGCTGCTGGAAGACGGCGCCCAGGGTCATGCCGATAGAATCGACGGCGAGGTCGAGGCGCGAGTGGCCGGTCTCCCACCCCTGCAGCCAGCGCGCGAGGAAGAGCGGGCGCACCTCGAGCCCGGTCGCCAGCAGGCGCTCGGGCTCGGGGCTGCCTCCCACCTCGTTCTCGTAGTCCACGTACACGCCCAAGCTTTCAAGATAGCGCGCGCGAAAGTCGAGCGCTCCTCGCGGCGTGCGCGGGCCAAAGTCGGCGCCGACGCCGAGCACCAGGGACACGTCGCTCTCGATGCGCTGGTAGGTGACGTCGCCCGCCGCCGGACGCATCTCCGCCGGCAGGCGCGCCGGGTCGCTGGCGTCGAAGGGGAGATAGGCGGTGACGGTCACGAGCGCACCATCACGGGCGGATCGTTGCGAAGGAGGAGAGCGCGCCGATGATCGCGTCACGCAGCTCGGGAGCGAAGAGGATGCGGGTGCGCGAGAGCTCGTGCCCGCCGAGCCGACCGAGGAGGAAGGAGACCTCGCCGAGCCGGCGCGGCGGCCCCTTGGCGAAGACGACCATCATGTCCTCGGCGCCGTCACCGAACGGGGTGTCCCGCGCCACGTCGAGTCCGACGGCCATCTCGGGATCGAGCCCGGCGCTGCGGGCGATGTCCTTCGCCGCGGCCAGCGCCCCCTCCGGCTTCTGCGCCTGGTCGCCGAACAGCTCGTAGGTCTTGTACAGGTGGCGCACGCGCACGCGGCGGCAGAGGTCGGCGAGACCGGGGTCGTCTCCGCGCTCCCAGGCGTGCATCGCGTCCATCAGGACCGCGTCGTCGAGCTCGAGGTAATCGGCCAGCGGGATCTCTCCCCCCTGCGCGGCGAGGGCGATCGCCCGCGGCACGTTGGGCAGCGTCTTGCCCGCCGCGAGCAGCTCGGTCGCGCGGCGCAGGATGCGCCGGATCATCCACTCGGCCGAGCGGGTCGCCTTGTGCAGGTAGACCTGCTGGAACATGAAGAGGCGCGCGAGGATGAAGGCCTCGATGGCTGGCAGCCCCTTGGCGCCGTCGACGGCCAGCTGCGGCGCCACGGTGTCGTCCGGCGCGCCTCCAGCCCCGGTCGTCGCCGGCGTGAAGCGCAGGCTGCGCAGGAGCCAGTCGAGATCGTAGACGCCGTAACGCACCCCGGTCGCGTGCGCGTCGCGCAGAAGGTAGTCGCAACGATCGACGTCGAGCGTGCCGCTCACCGCGTGGGCCAGGTAGGGGAGCGGGTGCTCGCCGCGCACCAGCGCCGCGACCCGCGCCGGCATCCCGCCGTCGAGTGCCGCCAGCACCTGGTGCACGCCGGTCGACGGATCGAGGAGGATCTTCTCGGTCCACTCCTCGTGGTGCGCGGTGCCGGGGATCGCGTCCTCGAAGAGGTGCGAGAGCGGACCGTGCCCCAGGTCGTGGAGCAAGGCGGCGGCGAGCGCGTCCTGGGCGCGATCGCTGGTCACGCGCTGCCAGAAAGGGAGCTCGTCCTGGATCGCCCGCAGCCGCGCGAGGAGCAGCTTCATCACGTGCGCCGCACCGAGCGCGTGCGCGAAGCGGGTGTGCTCCGCTCCGGGGAAGGCCACGTTGGCGACGCCGAGCTGGCGGACGCGACGCAGGCGCTGCACCTCGGGCGTGGCGCGCCGCGGCTCGACGATGCGCTCCACCGCCCGCGCGAAGGCGCCGAGACCCTGAACCCGGTCGCGCAGAATCCAGAGGGGGCCGGCGCCGGGGGCACCCC
>JAMFST010001002.1 GCA_026225435.1 Labilithrix luteola | reverse complement strand
GGATGGTCGGGGAGAGCCACGGCGAACCCGGCGCGCACCAGGCCGAACGCGAGATCGCGGTAGACCAGCGCGGAGCCGCCGGTGCCGTGGGAGATGACCAGCAACGGGAGCGGCTGGCCATCCGGCCGCGCCACCTCGCCGTCGACGGCCACGTCGAGGTTGTACGGCCCGACCCGCTGCTCCTCGCTGGCCGCTGCGGTCGGGTAGATGACCCGGAGGCGAATGCGTGCATCCTGCAACTCGTCGTGGAGGAGGATCTCGCGCAGTCCGACGTTCATGGGGTGGTTTCCAGCTCCGGCGCGGGGATCTCGGTGGGCGACGCGCTCGGCGCGCTGGCGGTGGGGGCGGGCTGCGTCGGAAGCGGGACGAACATCGGCTCCGGGACCCGCCCGTGCTGGTGGACGATCGCGGCCACGGCAGCCGCCACGCCAGCGAGCGCCAGCACGATGATCTTCAGCATCGCCGCGCTGAGAATCAGGCGGCCGGCCGGGGCGATCTTGGCCATCCGCCTCCTCTATCAGAGCCCGCGAGTTGCATCTTCCCCAGATCCCCGTAAATCACGCCGCGTGAGCTCTCCCGTCGTCGATCACCCGTACGCCACCTTCGTCGCCAAGGTGCAGAAGCCCGCGCGTTACCTCGGCGGCGAGTTCGGCT
The DNA here is from genome assembly GCA_026225435.1 of Labilithrix luteola. Lineage (GTDB taxonomy): Bacteria > Myxococcota_A > Polyangia > Polyangiales > Polyangiaceae > JAMFST01. The sequence goes on along the minus strand of JAMFST010001002.1, from coordinate 1,446 downwards.
CCGCCCACAAGCCGTGGGATTCGGTGCAGGCGCGCGTCTGCCTCGCGTTCCCGGATCTCTACGACATCGGGATGAGCCACCTCGGCTTCAAGATCCTCTACAAGATCCTCAACGACGATCCGCGCACGCTGGCCGAGCGTTGCTACACGCCGTGGATCGACATGCAGGACGAGCTGCGCGCCCGCAAGGTGCCGCTCGTCTCGCTGGAGAGCGCGCGTCCGCTGTCGGACTTCGACGTGGTCGGCTTCTCGCTCCAGTTCGAGCTGACCTACACCAACGTGCTCACCATGCTCGACCTCGGCGGCGTGCCCCTGCGCGCGGCCGATCGCGGCGAGAACGATCCGCTGGTGATGGCCGGCGGGCCGACGGCGACGCACCCCGAGCCGCTGGCGATGTTCCTCGACGCGGTGGTGGTCGGCGACGGCGAGGAGCGCGCGACGCAGATCGCTCTGTTGTGGACCAAGCTGCGCGGCGAAGGGGTTCCGCGCGCCCAGCGGCTCATCGCCCTCTCGCGCATCCCCGGCGTGTACATCCCCGCGCTGTACGGACGTACGGAAGATCCACGCAACGGTCTGCAGGTGGTCACCTCGTCGACCGAGGGTGCCCCGCTGCCGGTGGTCCGGGCTCTCGTCGCTGATCTCAACGATTTCCCCTTTCCCGACGACGGCCCGGTGGGCGGACCGGAGGCGATCTTCGACCGCATGTCGATCGAGATCGCCCGCGGCTGCACCGAGGGGTGCCGCTTCTGCCAGGCGGGGATGATCTACCGCCCGGTGCGTGAGCGCGATCCGGAGCAGATCGCCGAGACGGTCATGCGCGCCATCGACAAGAGCGGCTACGACGAGGTGAGCCTCACCTCGCTCTCGACCGCGGACTACTCCTGCATCGCGCCGCTCATCGAGAAGGTGTCGAAGAAGCTCACCGAGCGGAAGATCTCCCTCGGCGTGTCCAGCTTGCGCGCCTACGGGCTCGACGAGCCGGTCCTCGACGACATCCAGCGGGTGCGCGCCAGCGGCATCACCTTCGCGCCGGAAGCCGGCAGCCAGCGGATGCGCGACGTGGTGAACAAGAACGTCACCGAGGAGCAGCTGATGACCACCGCCGAGCGCGTCTTCTCGCGCGGGTGGAACGCGATGAAGCTGTACTTCATGATCGGCCTGCCGACCGAGCAGGAGGCCGACGTGCGCGAGATCGTCAAGGTCGGCGCCCGCGCCCGCGACGTGGGCAAGCGCATCAAGCGGGACAACCGCAGCGGCGGCCCGCCCAAGGTGACGGTGAGCGTCTCGACCCACGTGCCCAAGCCGCACACGCCGTTCCAGTGGGCCGCCATGGACACCGAGGCGGAGATCGCGCGCAAGCAAGGGCTCCTCAGCGATCTGGCGCGCCAGATGCGCGTCGAGCTCAAGATGCACGAGAACCAGCAGTCGCACATCGAGGGCATCTTCT
>JAMFST010000117.1 GCA_026225435.1 Labilithrix luteola | reverse complement strand
GGATCACTCCATCGCCCCCGATTGCCTCGACACCAGCGCCCGGGTCGGCTGGTCGGACGAGGGGATGCACCTCTACTTCCACGTCGTCTACGAGACGGGCAACGTGATGGTGCCCGCCGCCGGCGAGGCGCTCTACGACGGGGACGCCTTCGAGCTCTTTCTCAAGAGCAACGCCGACGTCACGGGCCCTTATGGCGGTGGGAGCGACCCGGGCGCCCTGCAGATCCTCGTCGTGCCCGACGCACTCCACCCGCGCGCGGACAGCTTCACCGGCGCCGGGGGAATCGACGCGGGCGTACCACCGGCGGGGACCTTCGCGGTGCACCTGGACCCCGCCGACGGCGGCGACGGCGGTGCCACCGGCTACGCCGTCGAGTACCTCATCCCCTGGTCGATGATCTCCGCACCGGCCGACGCCCTCCCCGCCGCCGGCGCGCAGATCGACTTCGACTTCGCGCTCGACTACCGCCAGCGCGACACCACGATCGACACCGAGCCGCGCTACCAGCTGCTGCTCTCCAGCAACGGAAACGTCTCCAACAACCCGACCTGCGGCGGGCAGACTCCGGTCCCCTCGTGCGACGACCGCACCTGGTGCACGCCGACGTTGCTCGGCGAGGCGCCCTGAGAAGGGCCGGTGCGCCCAGTTCGTTCGCAGCGGCCAGACTGTTCGCGTCAGCTCTGGACGCAGGAGACGCGAAGCGGAGGCAAAGCGGGGGAAAGAGCGCAGAGGTGCGTGCGCATGCTCCTTGCTGAGGTGGCTTCCCATGGCACCCCTGCCCTTCCGCTTCCTCGCTCGTTCCTCCGCCGCCGTCCTCTTCACCGCCGTGGCGATCGCCTGCGGTAGCTCCTCCAGCGACTCCCCATCGCCCGACGGCGGCACCTCCGGCTCCCACGACGCCGGCGTGACCGGCACGACCGGCACGACCGGCGACACCGGCGGCAGCACGCCAACGGGCACCGCCGGAGACGCGGGCGGCACGTCCGGCGACGGCGGGACCAGCAGCGAGGCGGGCGCGCCCGGACCGAGCCCGATCACGATGACCACCGGCACCGTCTGGTACGTGCGCCTCGACGGCGGCACGGCGACCCAGTGCGACGGACAGGCCGACGCCGCGTACACCGGCAAAGGCAGCGACGCCGGACCGCAGCAGCACTGCGCCTTCAGCAACCCCTATTACCTGTGGGGTAACGACGTTACCTACGGCGAGACGCCCAAGTGGAAGATCGCCGGCGGCGACAGCGTCGTCTTCAAGGGGGGCCCGTTCCGCATGGGATACAAGGGGCCGAACGACAGCGACTACTGGGCGCAGTGCCCGGGCAATCCCTACGAGTGCGAGATGCCCACCGTCCCCTCGGGCACCGCGGGCAAGACGACCAAGCTGCTCGGCGAGAACTTCGCCAGCTGCACCTCCAAGACGCAGCTCTTCGGCGGCTACGGCCTCGGCACGGTGCTCCCGCTCAACGGCGCGAAGTACGTCGACGTCGCCTGCCTCGAGCTCACCGACCACGCCCAGTGCAACAAGACCTCGTCGACGGAGCACTGCAACACCGGCTACCCGCTCGACGACTACTCCGACAACGGCATCACCACCGACGTCAACACGGCGAACCTCGGTCTGTACGATCTCGACATCCACGGCTTCACGTCACGCGCGATCATCGGGCCCATCGGCGGCCTGGTCACCGTCGACCGGGTGCGCGGCGCGTACAACGCCGGCGCCGGCTGGGACTTCGACGATGGCAACGGCACCATGAGCGCCGCCGGCGCCCAGGTGAACGCCACCGGGCTCACCATCGAGTGGAACGGCTGCATCGAGGAGTACCCGATCGTCGACGCCAACCCGGCGCACATGTGCTGGGACCAGAACGACGGCGGCTACGGCGACGGGATCGGCACGCCCAACACCGGCCTCAACTTCACCTGCGACCACTGCCTCTTCGACCACAACACGCAGGACGGGCTCGACCTGCTGCACACCAGCGGGAGCACCATCAAGGTCACTCACTCGCTGAGCTACGCCAACATGGGGCAGCAGTGGAAGATGGGCGCGATGCAGAACGTGCTCTTCCAGAACAACGAGACCGTCCACAACTGCAACCGCATGTCGGCGGCGATCCCCGGCGCGCCCGCGTCGTACAACCAGGGGCTGTCGCTCTTCTGCCGCGCCAACGGCGACGGCTTCGCCTTCAGCATGACCAACACGAGCACGTACACCTTCCAGAACAACACCTTCGTCGGGTACGGCACGGTCAGCTACGACATCGGCTGCAGCGGGAGCGACTGCTCGGGTGCCAAGCTGATCTTCGAGAACAACATCGATCTCGGGTATGCCGATCCGCTCACCGGCAACACGCCGCCGGCGCTCTTCTACGCGGAGTCGGGAGTCGCCGCGATGCCTTTCACCACGCGCGATCACAACATCGCCTACGGCTTCCACACCGACCAGTGCCCGACCGGCTTCACCGCCGAGACGTGCGCGAGCCCGCAGCTGACGAACCAGCCGACGTTCACCAGCGAGGCGAGCCTCGACGACTTCGACTTCCACCTGGCGACCACGAGCCCGGCGATCGGCGCGGGCACCAACCTCGCGACGGTGACCGACGACTACTCCGGCACCGCGCGTCCGCAAGGCGCCTACGACATCGGAGCGAACCAGCCGTGAGCGCACGCCTCGCTCTTCTCGGGTGCTTCGTCCTCCTTGCCGGCTGCGGAAGCTCGTCGGACGCCGGGCCGGGCAGCGACGCCGGCGCCACGCACACCAGCGGCGACGCCAGCGTCGGCACGGGCACGTCCGATAGCGGCACGATCGGCTACCCCAGCAACCCGCCGCCGGACGGTGGCACCGACGGCGGTTCGACCGGGAGCGACGGTGGAGTCGCCGGGGCCACCATCCCGCCGGGCACCACCATCTGGTACGTGCGCCCCGACGGCGGCAGCCGCTACTCCGCCAACGCGACCGACGGGCAGTGCGACGGTCTCGCCGACGTGGCCTATCCCGGCACCGGCACCAACCAGCACTGCGCCTTTGGCGATTACCGCTACCTGTACTCCGACAAGTCCTACAACAACTCGGCCTGGGTGATCGCCGGCGGGGACGCCGTGGTGCTGCGCGGCGGCCCCTGGCGGGTCGGCTCCGACATGACGGGCAGCGTGCCTGGCGGAGCCTTCTGCGTCGGCATCGGCAACGACTGCACGAGCCCGCCCATCCCCTCGGGCACCGCGGGAAAGCCCACGCGCATCTACGGCGAGAACTACGGCAGCTGCAGCACCAAGACGCAGATCTTCGGCTCGCGCGGCGTCGGCGCGATCTTCACCTTGAACGGCTCGTCGTTCGTCGACATCGACTGCCTCGAGCTCACCGACCACGCCCAGTGCTCGCAGACCGGCGCGACGCACCTTCCATCGGCCTGCACCTACCAGGTCGACGAGTACGCCTCGAACGGCCTCACCACCGACGTGAAGACCCACGACATCACGCTGCAGGATCTCGACATCCACGGCTTCACCTCGCGCGCGATGATCGGCCCCATCGGCGGTGAGATCGACGTGAACCGCGTGCGCATGGCCTACAACGGCAACGCCGGCTGGGACTTCGACGACGGCAATGCCACCCAGAGCGTGAATGGCAACGTGAAGGCCAGCTATCTCACCATCGAGTGGAATGGCTGCAACGAGGAATACCCGGTCACCCACCAGTACTCGGCCATCTCCTGTTACGACGACAACTCGGGTGGCTACGGCGACGGGCTGGGCACTCCGCCGACGCCGCTCGACTTCTCCTGCGACCACTGCCAGGCCGACTACAACACCCAGGACGGGATGGACCTCGGGCACACGCAGCAGTCGACCATCTCGTTCACCAACTCGCTGATGTACGGGAACATGGGCGGCACCTACAAGATCGGGCCGAACTACCGGATGACGCTCACCAACGATCTGTCGCTGGGGAACTGCAAGCGCATGAGCGCGGCCATCGGTGACGTGCCTTCGACCTTCAACGCCAGCCTGAGCGACTTCTGCCGCGCGGGCGATCAGATGGGCGCCAACTTCTACGCCGGTGCGTCGGCGGCCGACTCGGTGCTCGACTACGAGTTCAACACCTTCGTCGGTTACGAGTCGACGACCATCGACGTGCAGTGCAGCGGCGCGTCGTGCCCCGACGTGCAGTACACCTTCCGCAACAACCTCGTCGTCGGGTACGCCGACCCGACCTACGACAATGGCGAGGACCCGGGGATGTTCTACAACGTGTCTCCGACCGCCGAGGATCACAACCTGTTCTTCGACCTGCGCTCCATCCAGTGCCCCACCGGTCATACCGGTGAAGTCTGCGTGGACCCGAAGCTGACCGGCGAGCCGACCTTCGTGAACGAGGCGAGCCTCGACGACTTCGCCTTCACCCTCACCAGCGGCAGCCCGGCGAAGGGGGCCGGCGTCGCGGTGCCGGGGATCACCACCGACCGCACCGGCGCCACGCGCGCGAATCCGCCCTCGGTCGGAGCGTACGAGTAGCCCCATGAAGGCACGCGCGGTCGCCCTGTCCGCCGCCTCGATGGCGCTGGTCAGCTACGGGTGTGGCGGAGGCTCGGACTCCGCGGGTGGCGGGACGAAGACGAACGCGGCCTCACCGTCGAGCAGCGCCTCCGCGACGTCGAGTGTGCCAGCGCCGGACGCCTCGACGGCGAGCGGCCCGGTGCTCCCCGCCGACGAGCGCGAGGTCACCTTTCCCACCAGCATGACCGACTGGGGCTGGATGGACGTCACGCAAGGCGGCGCGGCCATGGGCTGCCCGGACGCGCTGCCGAATGCCCAGGACGCCGCGTCGGTCACCCAGACGACCACCGCCATCCAGTGCCGCTTGAACGGCCTCGGCATCGGGAGCAATCCTGGCGCGCTCTTCTTCCCGGCCGGCACCTACTTCATCAACCAGGCGCTCTCGCTCACCCAGTTTCATTACGTGACGGCCGACGGCGGCACGAGCCTCGTCCCCTGGGGCGACGGCGACCGCTCGCAGTGGACCGGCGAGGCGCACATCTCCGGCGCCGATCCGGCGACGACGAAGATCGTCTGGGCCGGGAGCTGCGATCCCGATCCCAACGTGGCCGACCCCGCGCACGTCACCAAGTACAACGACATCTTCTACATCGACGGCGTCACGCCGCTCATCATGGAGCGGCTCACCCTCGACGGGCAGAGCTGCGCCGGCGACGGGATCGACATGGTCTCCAAGCCAGGCAACATGAGCGGCGTCTCCATCAACGAGATGACCATCGAGAACCTCAAGGAGGTCGGAATCGTCGGCGATCGTCCGAACATCACCAAGGACGAGGTGGCCGAAGGCGACACCACCGGGATGGTCTCGGAGGTCACCATCACCAACGTGTCCTTCGCGCGCATCGGCTACGCCGGCGTGATGCCCGACGCAGCCAACGCCGTCGACTGGTGGATCCGCGACTCGAGCTTCGACGACTGCGCCATCGGCGTCACCAATGCCAACAACGGCAATGGCATCTTCCCCGGGATGCCCCAGGCGACGCCGCTGCCGTGGGGGAATGGCGGTATCGGCGGCTTCGAGATCGACAGCTGCGTGTTCGAGGATTCGCGCGTCGCCGACATCATCGGCGGGACCAGCGTGCGCAACAGCTTCTCCATCGCCTCGCACGGCCCCTTCCTCGAGGTGTGGAACGCGTTCTTCGCCCAGGGCAACACGGTGGTCGCCTCCAAGGGCGTGATGCCCGTGGTCACCTGGGGCGGGACGTCCGGGCTCGACGTCGACCAGATCGTGCTGTTGCAGAACCAGATCATCACCGCCGACGACGATCCGGCGGTGCTGACGTGGACCAAGACGTGGGGGCTCGTCTATCCGCTCAACTCGTACCAGGGGGCGAGCGCCGCGGCGGGCGATCTGTGGAACGAGACCTATTCGAATCTCGCGTCCATCGACAACCGGTACACGTCGACGAAGCCGTTCTCGACGGCGACGGGCGCGGAGGCGGCAGGCGACACCGCGCAGCTCACCGATCAGCCGGGCTGGGCACCGGACGCCGGCACCCTGCTGCAGTGTGGGCCGCTCGGCGGCACGGCGACCTCGGTGGACGGGCGTAGCTACTGCGCGTTTGCCGGGCCGGATCTGCAGCCGGTGTACAACCTGCTGACCTTCGACGACCAGCTCGGCGTCGCGCGGACCGCTCCCACGCCGCCGTCGTCACCGCCGGTCCGCCCGATCGTGAACCGCAGCTACCTGCTGCCCGCGCTCACGCAGGCCAACACCCCCGACGGCGCCGCGGCGAACACCACCGCCCTGCAGTCGGCGGTGGACACGCTCGCCGCCAAGCAGGCGAGCTGCGCGGCGGAGGACTATCTGTGCCCCGATCGCTGGTCGATCGTCTTCATCCCCTCGGGCATCTTCTACGTGTCGGCGCCCATCGAGATCCCCGGCTCGGTGCAGCTGCAGATCGTCGGGACGGGCGAGAGCAACCTCGCGTGGCTCCCCTGGGACGGGAGCGACACCGACGCCGGAGCGCTCCCCTCGACGCCGGTGCTCCGCCTGCACGCGCCGGCGCACGTGGCCATCCGCGACCTCGCGCTCTTCGGCGAGCCCGACATCCACAACCCGTATCCGCAAGGCGAAGGGCTGGTCGCGGAGGTCAGCGATCTGCCGACCTCGCGCGTCTTCAGCGACGCGCTCCGTCTGTGGGGCGGCCTCGACGTCAGCGGCATCGGCGACGCCGTCTTCGACATGCGCGATCTCGGCACCGGAGCCCCCATGACCATCAGCGGCAACGGCGGCACGGGCGGGAGCAACGCCGGCTTCTTCGCCTTCTTCGGGGGCAACCCGACCAACGTGACGGTCGGCGGCGGCGCCAACCTGATGATCCAGGACACCTGGTACGAGGGGAACCAGTCGGGCTTCGTCGGCTGCGCCAGCGGTGACTCGGCGAACATCACCGTCGAGAGCTCGAACATCACGCCTGGCGGCTGGCACGGTGTCTTCGCCACCCCGCAGACCACCTTCGACGTCGGCGGCTGCACCACCCGCACCGCGATCATCGCCTCGAACCTGAGCCGCGACGGCTGGACCACCCTCGCCCCGTCGGCCAGCATCGTCTTGCCGGCCACCGCCACGGCGAGCACGCAGGTCTTCTCGCTGGGCAACACCAGCATCAACAGCACCTACGGCGGCAGCGAGGACGATCTGCCGGCGAGCTTCACCGGCTCGCTCGACCAGGGATACCTGTCGGTAGCCCCCGGCTCGCAGGCTCGCTACGCCGACGTGTTCGGGACATTCTTCCAGACGCTCGCCGACACCGGCTCGAAGAGCGATCGGGCCGATCTCGCCGCCCGCGCGTCCGGGACCCTCGAGGCCGACTTCCTCCGCTCGACCCTCGCGCAGGCGATGGACGCGCGGCAGATGTCCCCCGCCCGCCTCTTGCCGCCGATCACCGATCCGGCCTCCACCGACATCCGCATCGAGCACGTGTGGGCGGCGGGGACGAAGAACAACCTCGACATGCAGTTCGTCCGGCCCGGCGCGGTGGCGCAGTAGAACGAAGCCAGTCCGTTCACGAATTCGTTTTTGACGGGTCGCCGAGCCCGGTGGGCCAGGAGAACGGCTCATGAACCCCATTCGACGACGGCAGCCACTGCGGCGCCGAGATCCACATGCACCTGAAGTGATCAGGCCGGCGGCTCTTCGCGCAGCAGCGCCGGCGGAACCACCGTCTCGATCTTCCCGTTGCTCACGTCGTACACCAGGCCGGTGACGAGGAAGCCGCCGGGGAGCTGGGGGTTGCCCTTCAGGCGGGCGACGTCGAGCGTCACCGAGGCGCGCGGATCGTGGATCGCCTGCGCGTCCAGCTCCGCCGGGGCGACGCCGAAGTAGCGGGCGAGCATCTCCGGCGACTGCGCGATGCGCGTGATGCCGCAGTCGGTGTGGTGGAGGACCACGAGGTGCCAGCCGGGCGCGCCCAGCTCACCGCCCATCACCTTGCCGAGCGCGCGCAGCATCGCCATCGTCTGCAGCGTCTCGGGCACGACGCGACCGCCGACGTTGCGGATCACCGCCGCCTCGCCGAGCTTCAGCCCGAGCACGTCCACCGGATCGACGCGCGGATCGACGCAGCCGATGACCAGCGTCTTCTCCCTCGGCATGAGCTTCAACCCGAGAGGAAAGTCGTGCGCGGCGAACGTCTCGTTCCGCTTCAGCAAGGTGTCGAGGAAGGTCATGGCGTGGCTCCTTGCGTGCACTCTAGGGCGTTCCCATCGACGCGGCGCGTCGGGTATTCCCGCCTGGGGGGCGCAAGCACGCGAGTACAGTGGCCGCATGGCAGCCAACGACCCGCGGGCGAAGACGAACTTCGGCGACTACCAGCTCGAGATCTACCTCGGTGGTCTGCAGGGGAAGATCCCGCCGCTCCCCATCCGCTTCGAGGAGCTGAAGGAGCGCGCGGAGAAGGCGATGTCGCCGGGGCTCGTGTCCTACGTCTCCGGCGGCTGCGGCAACGAGCGGACCCAGGACGGCAACGCCTCGGCCTTCGACAAGTGGGGGCTGATGCCGCGCCGGTTCAACGGATCGCGCGAGCGTGATCTGTCGATCGAGCTGTTCGGGATGAAGCTGCCGACGCCGCTCCTCATGAGCCCCGTGGGCGTGCTCGGGATCCTCCCGCAGGGGGGGCACGGCGACATGGCGGTGGCCCGCGCCTCGGCGCAGACCGGCGTGCCGATGATGGCCTCGACGTTGATGGAAGATCCGATGGAGGAGGTCGCCAAGGAGCTCGGTGACACGCCCGGTATTTTCCAACTGTACACGCCGACCGATCGCGAGCTGGCCGCCAGCCTGGTGAAGCGCGCGGAGAAGTCCGGCTTCAAGGCGATCGCCGTCACCCTCGACACCTGGGTGACCGGCTGGCGCCCGCGCGATCTCAGCGCCTCGAACTTCCCCCAGCTGCGCGGCTTCTGCCTGGAGAACTACTTCTCCGATCCGCGCTTCGTGCAGCTGCTGGGCAAGCAGCCGCGCGACGACATCCACGCCGCGGTGCTCAAGTGGGTCCAGCTGTTCGGCAACCCGCTGACCTGGGACGACCTGCCCTGGCTGCGCTCCCTCACCAAGCTGCCGCTCATCATGAAGGGCATCTGCCACCCGGACGACGCCCGCCGCGCCATCGACGGCGGGGCCGACGGCATCTTCGTCTCCAACCACGGCGGGCGGCAGGCCAACGGCGGCATCCCAGCGATCGACATGCTGCCCGACGTGGTGAAGGCGTCGGGCAAGACGCCGGTGCTCTTCGACTCGGGCATCCGCACCGGCTCGAACGTGGTCACCGCGCTGGCGATGGGGGCGACGGCGGTCGGCATCGGCCGCCCGTACGCCTACGGCCTCGGGCTCGCCGGGACCGAAGGCGTGGTGCACGTGCTCCGCTGCCTGCTCGCCGAGGCCGATCTGCTGATGGCGATCGACGGCTACCCGACGATCGCGCAGCTCGGGCCGGAAGCGCTGCGCCGCATCGAGCGGTGACAGCGGCAAGCGCGGGCGCAGGTCGACGGAAACCTTGGCCCGTCGCGGGGCGTACAGCTCCTTTCCCCGAAAGACCGATCATGCGCCCTTCGCTCCCGCTCTCTCTGTCCATCGTGTCGCTTCTTTCCGTCCTCGCCGCGTGCTCGAAGCCGTCGGGCGAGCGTGCCGCTCCGATGGCGTCGAGCTCTGCCAGGGCGCCTGCGGGTCACCCGACGATGCGCGACCTGACCGCGCCGGAGGCCGACAAGGTCGGCGTGCTCGCCCCCGGCACGGGCATCGCGGTCGGGCAGAAGATCCCCGACGTGCACGCGACGGATCTCGACAGGAACGACGTCGCTCTGACGGCGCTCGCCGCCAAGGGGCCGCTGCTGCTCGTCTTCTATCGCGGCGGCTGGTGCCCCTACTGCAACACCGAGATCCACGCCCTCGCCGCCGCCTACCCCGACTTCGAGAAGCGTGGCGTGACGCCCGTGGCCATCAGCGTCGACGCGCCCGACGCCGAGGCCAAGATGAAGGCGACCTACCAGATCCCCTTCCCCGTCCTCAGCGACAGCGACGCCAAGGTCATCGACGCCTTCCACGTGGTGAAGAAGGTCGGCGACGACGAGTACGCCAAGATGAAGAACAGCTACGGCGTGGACGTCGAGGCCTACTCCGGCAAGACGCACCACGAGATCGCCGTCCCCTCGGTGTTCCTGGTCGACACCAAGGGGATCGTCCGCTGGGCCCACTCGGACCCGGACTACAAGGTGCGCCCGTCGATCGCGCAGCTGCTCACCGCGATCGACGCGACGCCGCTCAAGACCTGAAACTCAGAGCTTCGCGGCGAGGATCTCCGCGGGATCGATGCGCGGGGGCTCGGCGAGCAGCTCACCCGCCTTGGCGACGAGCGCATCGCGAATGGCCCCGTTGAGGTGCGCCTGCCTCCCCGCCTCGTCGGGGAACGCGTCGAAGATTCCGAACTCGGTCGCCGAGAGCCGGAACGCGAACCAGACGATCGTGGCCGGCTCGGCCTGCGCCAGCGGCAACGCGCTCGCGAGGAAGGCGGCGAGCTCCTCCTCTTTTCCAGCCTTGGCCACGAGACGCACGAGAAACGACAGCTTGACCATGAGAGACCTCCGTCGACGCGAGCTCGCGTCGTCCTGGGCCAAGCTAGGGGCTCGCAGCCCTCGAGGGCAGTGTCGGAAACGACAACAAAGATACGTAATTCGCCACGAGCGATCCTCCCCCGGCCGGCTACGCTGTCGCCCATGCGCGTCTCCGTCCTCGTCCTCGACGGCGTCTTCGACAGCGGGTTGTCGGTGGTGCTCGACACGCTGTCGACGGCCAACGATCTGACCACCTCGAGCCGCAAGGCCGACCGCTTCGAGGTGACGGTCTGCGGTTTCCGGCGCGTGATCCGCACCAACCAGGGGCTGCGGCTCTCCCTCGAGCCGGTGGGACGCGGGCCGCGGCCCGATCTGGTGATCGTCCCTGCGCTCGGCTCGAAGACCCCGCAGGCGATCGCCACCCTCCTCGATCGCCCCGACGTGACCCAGGCCGGCGCCTACCTGCGGCAGGTGGCACGCACCCGGACGTTCATTGCCGGTGCCTGCT